>DAOLDI010000120.1:0-6709 GCA_035327445.1 Cyclobacteriaceae bacterium
TACACCAAAGCGTTGGGTTGAACCAACCACCACATCAGCACCCATTTCGCCCGGAGATTTCATGAGTACCAGGCTCATGATATCTGCTGCTACGCAAACAAAAATTTCCTGTTCTTTAGCGGCTGCAAAAAGATTAGTGTAGTCTGCAATGGCTCCGTTGTTGTTTGGGTTCTGCACAAACAATCCGAAGAAATCATTTTGGGTAACATCAAATGAATGGATATCACCAATCACAAGTTCAATACCCAGCGGAGTTGAGCGCGTTTTTAAAACATCTAATGTTTGTGGGAAAGTGTGCTGATCAACAAAAAATTTATTCGCCTGCTTCTTTGCGGGCTTTTTTGATGCGTGCAATAAGTGCATGGCTTCAGCTGCTGCTGTGGCTTCATCAAGCAAAGAGGCATTGGCTATTTCCATTCCGGTTAAATCAATTACCATGGTTTGGTAGTTGATCAAAGCCTCTAATCTGCCTTGTGCGATTTCAGCCTGGTAAGGTGTATAAGCCGTGTACCAACCCGGGTTCTCCAAAATGTTTCTGAGTATAACATTTGGCGTTATGGTATTGTAATAACCTGTGCCTATGTAAGACTTATAGATTTTATTCTTTTGGGCAATCTTTTTGAAGTTGTTTAAAAATTCAAATTCTGATTGAGGTGAAGGAAGTTGTAAAGGTTTTTTAAGCCTGATATTGGCAGGTACAGTTTCGTGGATAAGGGTATCTAATGAATCTGCCTTAACTACCTTAAGCATGGCTGCAATAGATGTTGCGTCAGGTCCGTTGTGTCTGTTTTCGAAAGCTTCAGAATAATTGGGATTAAATTTCATGTTACGTGCGCTTTATATGTTCAAAACTTTAACAGTTGGGGCTTAGTTTTGGTGCTTGCTGATCAACTGTTTGGGGCAATAATCCGGCAGAAAATGCTGCCTGATAAAACCGGCACAAAGGTATAAAAATTTGCATCCCGCAAGCGATTGAAAAAGGCTTTGTAATAAGCTTTAAGCTTTATCCTAATCATTACACAAAAGGCGTTTCAGCCCAGCATTCTTTTATCTAATTTGCCGATCTTATTTTCAATTTATTAACAACCGAAATAATGAAACGACTAAGCTTTGTAATTACTTTTTTATTCGTCTGGACGCTGGGGCTTGCCCAGCAGGATGAACTAGCCCGAAAATACGGGGCCATGATTTCTGAAGATGAGCTGCGCTATAACCTGGGCATTATTGCTTCTGATGCTATGGAAGGAAGGGAAACCGGAAAACGCGGACAGAAAATGGCAGCTGCATTTATCAGCACTTATTTTAAAGATCTTGGCTTAATAGGCCCTGTAGATGGTGGCTACTTTCAACCTTTAGATCTTTACGGAAGCGCTCCCGGTGAGATTTATGTAAAGGCAGGAGATCAGACCTTCCAAAACTACACCGATATTATATATTTCGGGCAGGCTGTTACTGATGGTGAACAAAGTACTCCATTGGTATTTGCAGGCAAGGGCAGAGAAGAAGATTACAATGGTCTTGATGTAAAAGGTAAATCTGTATTGATCAGTCTGGGCAGCACAGAAGATTACCGCGCACCTGCAGCTAAAGCAAGAGAAAAGGGTGCTGGTCTCGTATTCGTACAAAACACCAATACGGCAGATGAATTCAAGGGCCTGGCAGGACAGTTCAGAAGTTTTATGGGCAGTGGCAGACTTTCATTAACTCCATCCAGCGGAGGTAATACCCGTAACATGGGGGTAGTATTTGTTTCAAGTGCGGCCACAGAAAAATTTATGGGAACTAGCATGGATAAGCTTCAAAAAGCGGCAGCTGAAGATCCTAAAAAAGGAGCGCTTAAAAAAGTTAAGCCAGGTAACGTTGCCTTCAAACTAAGTACAGATGTAAATATTGTTAAATCTGAAAACGTGCTTGGTTTTCTGGAAGGTACTGATAAAAAGGAGGAGATATTGGTGATAACCGCACACTACGATCACATTGGTATTGGAGGTAGAGGAGAGGACAAAATCAACAATGGCGCTGATGATGACGGATCAGGTACTGTAGCCGTAATGGAAATGGCACGCGTATTTACTGAAGCTGCCAAGGCAGGCCACAGACCCCGCAGAAGTATTTTGTTTATGACGGTTACAGGTGAAGAAAAAGGTTTGCTGGGCTCTGCCTATTATGCGGCTAATCCAATATTTCCTTTGGAGAACACCATTGTGAATATCAACATCGACATGATTGGACGCATTGATTCAGCGCACAAACAAAATTATATCTATGTGATTGGTCCTGATAAGCTTTCAAAAGATTTGTATGATTTGCATGAGCAGACCAACAAAAAATATTCAGGCTTAACATTGGATTATACTTATAACAGTGAAAGCCATCCGGATAGAATCTACTACCGTTCAGACCATTGGAATTTTGCCAAGAATGGTATTCCCATCATTTTCTATTTCAGTGGTATTCATGAAGATTACCACCGCCCAAGTGATGAGGTGGATAAGATTGAATTCCCGCTGATGACAAAGCGTGCGGCTCTTGCCTTTTATACGGCATGGGAAATTGCCAATCGTGAACAAAGCATCATCAGAGATTAAACATAAAGGAAAGCCCCGCATTGCGGGGCTTTTTATTTTCAATCGAAAGGTACATTTACATGTCGCTCTGCATGATAAGAAGAGCGCACCAGCGGGCCAGACTCTACATATTTTAATCCGCGCTTTAAACCTTCTTCTTTATACATAGCAAAAGTATCCGGATGAATAAACTCTGCTACTTCCAAATGCATTTTGGTTGGCTGCAGGTATTGGCCTAAAGTAAGTATCATCAAGCCGTGTGCAGCTAAATCATCCATGGCTTTGAAGACTTCTTCTTTTGTTTCGCCCACTCCCAGCATAATGCCAGACTTGGTGCGTTTGCCTGCCTCACGTGTTCTTTTGATTTGTTCTAATGAGCGTTCATACCTGGCTTGAGGCCTCACTCTTCTGTATAAACGTTCTACGGTTTCCATGTTATGAGATACCACTTCTTGTCCGCCAGTAATCATACGTTCCAGGGCATCCCAATTAGCTTTCACATCCGGAATCAATGTTTCAATGGTAGTTTCAGGACTTAGTTTTTTGGTTTCAACTACTGTTTGATACCAGATTTCTGCGCCACGGTCTTTCAGTTCATCTCTGTTAACCGAGGTAATTACCGCATGCTTTACGCCCATTAATTTAATGGCCTCTGCTACGCGCTTGGGTTCTTCGGTATCATATTCAGGTGGCCGGCCCGTAGCTACTGCACAAAAAGTACAACTGCGGGTGCAAACATTTCCTAAAATCATAAAAGTTGCCGTGCCGGCACCCCAGCACTCGCCCATATTAGGGCAATTGCCACTTTCACAAATGGTATGCAGTTTATAATGATCAACCAGCTTGCGCACCTTGGCATACTCGGGCCCAACAGGAAGTTTCACTCTCAACCAGTCGGGTTTTCTGCTGCGGGTTTGTTCTGCTGATATGGTAGGAAGTTCAATCACAGTAATTAAGGTTTACTTGATGTAAGTAAAACACCTTATTTTCCGATTAGTTCTTGGTATTGAGCAGCACTTAATAAGTTATCAAACTCAGATGAGTCAGCCACTTCAACTTTAACCATCCAGCCATCGCCATAAGGATCTTCGTTTACTTTTTCAGGGCTGCCATCCAGTATGCTGTTTACTTCAGCTACTTTTCCGCTTAGCGGCATGAAAAGATCTGATACTGTTTTAACGGCTTCTACTGTTCCAAATGCTTCTTCTTGTTTTAGGTCCTGCCCAACTGTGCTGATGTCAACATAAACGATATCGCCCAATTCACCAGTGGCAAATTCGGTAATACCTATTGTGGCAGTGTTGCCTTCAAGTTTAACCCACTCGTGGTCTTTCGTGTAACGAAGTTCTTCAGGAAAATTCATGGTTATTTATTTATGCGTCAAAATTAAGACAAATTTTGGTTTTTATGGGCCGGGTTTTAAATGTGTTAATTTGATTATTGCGCCAGACTAAAGCGCACCTGCACACCAAAACGCGTGGTGGCTCTTCTAAAGGCTGTTGAAATTTGAGGCTCATTAATGGTTCGCTCAAAATATACCCTGATGTTGAGTTTTTGATTAACGGTGTAATCGATATTAGGCCTTAACTGGAAGTTGACATTACCAGCGGTAATGGTGTTGAGTTCTTCAATTTTTCGTTGAATGGTCAGGTTGTTCGAAACTGTCATGTTGAATCTGAAGGTAACATCATTCTCCAACACAATGGTGCGGCCTTCAACTTTGAAGGGTAGTTTCAAATTGTTTTTGGTATAGCCCATTTCAAAGGCAACGTCTTGATTGTTAACTTCAGTTACCTGCGAGTTTGAAATGTTGAGCGCAATGTCTCTTCGTGTTTTATATTCCACACGGGCAGTCATGCGGTTTTTGGTGCGCACATTCACGCCTATCAACGGAGCAAACTGTTCTGAAATAGTTACCTGAGAAATTACATACAAAGGAATTAACTCACCGGTATCGTTGGGAATGCTGGCAAACAAGGCGCGGTTGTAATTTTCAATTCTGGTGGCCAGATCAACCCCTTCTTCATACAATAAACTATTGGTAAAGTTATTCACAGTATAAGAAGAGTTATAAGCATGGCTGATACTCACATTTTGAAAAATATCTCTTACAGCAGGTATTTTATTCAAGCCGGTATAATCAATACGCCAGTTGGGCAGGGGTACATTTGGAAAAGGACTTAAGCCTGAGTTATTCGCGTCCTGTCCGGAGTAAGCAGCCAGGAAAGCTGCAATGAGTACATCCTGTGATCTGCTCTCATATGATCTGCCGCTGGCATCTTCAAAGCGTTGCTGAATAATACCCAGGTTTTGTTCAAACTGTTTGAATACTGATGACTCTACATTATTGTTATCAGATTTAAATGCAGTACGCATGGTATTGAAAGTTACTTTGTAATTACCATTACGTGTTGGGTTAAGCGATGCAAAAGCAAAATCAGGAATGTTTACGCCTAATGTATCTCTGAATAATTCCTGGAAGTTGCCGTTAACCGTTTTTCTTACATCTACAATAATTTTGAAATCGCTGCTGGGTTCAATGTTTCCGCGCAGGTTATAATCAACATTCTGCGCTTGTGTAAATGGATTGGTAAGCGTATTACTTTTGATGAGCCAACCATTTTCTGCTGCTCTGAACCGAATATTCGGATCCTGATCTCCAAAAATAAATGGTAAACCCGGAGCGTAAGTATCTTTTTCTAATCCGAACAAAAAGGGAGTTCGGTTAAAACCGGGCAAGATGGTTCCTTCATTAAAGGTGTAAGAACCATTTATGCTTCTTAATGACATGATAAGTCGTGCGAAGCCATTGAGTAGTTTACTCTCTCTTCTTTTTAGAGTATCTTCTTTAGCTTGTTGCTGTGTTTGCAAAGTAGGTTGCCCCGGTCTTGCTGGCGCTGAAGCACCCGGCCTTGGAGGTGGTGCAGGCGTATTGATTTTCTTCAGAAACTCAACCTTATTGTACAACTTTACCATATCCAGTCGGCCGCTCAATGTTCTGTCGCGGCTGTTCTGTATGATATTTCCAAAATCTAAACTATCGGGCAGTTCAACCGGTCCGGCCCTGAAATTGTAAGAAGCCTGGTACCTTATATCTGCACTGATCCAGTCTGTTAAAGGAAATTTATCAAATGGAATGGTGTAGTTGGCCGTCATGGTTTGATCAAAGTTTCGCATGCGGCCAAAGTTTCTCAGGTTTGTAAGCACTGAATCGCGGTATTGCTCAGGGCTGAAATTTATATCGCCAAATGGGTCAGCATCTGGCTCATCTATAATAGCAGCAGCCCGTGCATTGTATTCAAGCACCAGGTTCTTGGTAAAATTCCAACGCATATTATAAAACCTGTTCATTACAAAATATTTTTCCAGGTTGGGCAATGAGCTTGGTTGAAATTGCCTGTCGTTTCTGAAAACAGTTCTAACCAATGAGCGGTCTAACTCAGCTCTTGCTGAAATATTGGTTGGTATTGGGTTTACATTAAAATCCTGAATGAGTTTTAAGTAAGGTGACTTAAATATTTTAGCTTCTTTGAATGGTTCAAACGCATTGTTTTTCGGATTGAAATTATAGGCAACTGCACCGCGATAGTTTCTTTGAATGTAATCATCAATAGTAAAGCTGCTGCGCCTCGCCTCATTGTAAGCGTAGGTAAAGGCAAAGTTTTCAATATCGTAGATATTACTTCGGGCATCGGGGTTTCGCTTAACTTTCTTCACGTTAGAAAAATTCAAACTTCGCCTCGTAAACTGGTCTTTCACAATATCACGATAAACATCTCGTTCCTCTTCACCAATAAATGAGAGCAATGAAGATTCTAAGGTGATATCAGGGTTGGCCGGGTCGAACCGCGGATTGATTGTTCTGCTTTCATAACTCACAAACATCGGAACTTTGAGGCTCAGAAATTCCGGCAATAATTTTTCTACATTGATATTGGCAGATACATCAAATGAGGTGGCATCTTCTCTAGTGCGTTCCTGAATTTTAGACTGTACCCCGCCAAAACCAAAAGTAGAATGCCTTGCGGCCGCAGTAAGGTTACCCAAATCAGCCAGTTTAACGCCCAGCACCGCATTGGTAGCCCAACCGGCTTCGCGGTTAAATTCTGTTAAGCGAAGTTCATTTGCCCAGACACAAATAT
>DAOLDI010000121.1:0-6698 GCA_035327445.1 Cyclobacteriaceae bacterium
ATGCAATTCTTTCCGACAATTTCAGTGACACAGAATTAAAGGGTATGGTGCAACACGATTTGCAAGGGTTGTTTGAAAATCATCAATCCATTTGCAAAACTTATATTACCGAAGCAGGCAAGTACGAAGTATTTATTGAGCTGGTTCAACCATCCATTTCACTCATGATTTTTGGTGGCGGTTTTGATGCACGCCCGGTAAGTGCTTTGGCTAAAACTTTGGGATGGGAAGTAAATGTAACTGATGAATGCGTTGCACATATTGCTCCGGTTTTCTTTCCTGATGCAGACAAACTTTCACTGTGCAAGCGAGAATTTATTGATCGCGAATTCAACATCTCCAAATACACCGCTTGTGTGTTGATGTCGCACAACTATGAGTATGATCGTGATGTGTTGAAAAAAATTATTCATACAGATACACCATACATTGGCATATTGGGCCCGCGTAAACGCTTTGACAAAATGCTGGATGAATTTGCTGCAGCAGGAATTCACCTTGCATCAGAAGATTTACAGCGTATCCACTCTCCCATCGGATTAGATGTTGGCGCAGAAACACCTGATGAAATCGCTCTGGCCATTATTGGTGAAATTCAAGCTGTTTTCACCAACAGCAATGCGGGCTTTTTGCGCGAGAAGCCGGGCCCAATTCATCAGCGCGATGCACATTCAGAACAGGTATTCAAGCAGGTTTACCTGCACAAAGCTTAATTTTACATGATGTCTGTTGCCATTATTATTCTTGGAGCAGGCGCATCTGTTCGCCTGGGGCAATCGAAACAATTGCTAAAAGTTAATGGCGAATTTCTGTTGAGAAAAACAGCGCTTGCCGCTTTACAAAGTGCGGCAGACAAAACTCTGGTGGTACTTGGTGCCAATAGTCATGCGCACCAGAACATTATTGAAGACCTCTCTCTTGAAATTGCCATTAACAATGAGTGGCAAAAAGGTATGGGCGCAAGTTTAAAGCTTGGCCTAAGAACACTTCTGTCGCAGGCAGAAAAACCTGAGGCAGTTATTGTAGCCGTATGTGATCAACCCTACCTTAACAGCTCTGTTTTTAATGAAATAATTAAGCTCCACTTCAATCATCCTGATCAGATTATTGCCTGCAGCTATATGAAGGTTACAGGAGTTCCGGTTCTATTTCCGGCAAAATGGTTTAACGAATTACTTTCTATTGCAAATGAGGCCGGTGCCAGACAAATCATTCACAAAAACAAAGATCAGGTGCTTACTTTTCCCTTTGAAGAAGGCAGCATAGATATTGATACGCCAGAGGATCTGAAAAAGCTTTATTGAAGAAAATGTAATTAATGATAATAAGCACTTAAATTCGCAGCAATAATTTAAGATGTGCGGGTGTTTAAAGTTGCTTTGTTATTAATCTTCTTCAATCAGGCGCTAGCTGAAGATTTACAGATTTTTTATGAAAACGGAAAAGCCGGTTTAAAAAACACAGCGGGTATTGTGCTTATTCCAGCAGCCTATGAATCATTGGGCTGGAGCAATGGCAGCACGCAGGTATTTGAACAAACCATAGGTTATCTTGAGCAAAATCAATGGGGTTTACTTAACCTCAACAACGAAATTCTAATTGCAGCAAGCTATTCTTCCTTACAGCCCTTTAGTACGGGGCATTACAAAGCCAGTATTACAAGTAAAACATTTGTACTTCCCAAAACTGGCCTGATCAATAAAGAAGGAAAAACCCTGCTCTCATTTATTTATGATGATCTGATCTTCAGCAATAACAAAATTATTGCCGTACAAAAAAGCAGCGATGGTTTTGCGCATGGTCTCATTGATTTTAATGAAAAGCAAATTATACCCATTGTATACAGCAACATATCATCTATGGGAACACTGCGCTATGCAGTAAAAAACAAAGAACAAAAAATTGCGCTGTTCAATGAATCAGGTAAAAAGATTACCGATTTTGAAATAGACAGCATTTCGTCCTTTCAATACAATATAGCTATTTTCTACAAAAATCTGCTCTGTGGCTTAATGCAACGCGATGGCAGCATTCTTGAAAATGCGGTTTATGCTGATATCAAAATAAATGAAGATGGGTCTTATCAAATCTTGCAAGAGAATAAGTGGAAAGTTTTGAGTGCCGATGATAAATTATTACATGAGTTACAGGCTGATGGTATTGAAGGTATTGGTGCCAACAGGTATCGACTGAGTAAATCAGGGCATCACCAATTACAAAACGAAAACTTTCAACCCTTAAGCGATGATTGGTATACTTTTATTGGCGATGTCCAAAATAACAAAATCATTTTCCAATCAGGAAACAAGTATGGTTTGATGAAAAAGGATCATCAGGTGGTTGTAAGGCCAACATTTGATTCGCTATTAATGTTGAATAAAATTCTGGCTGGCAAGAAAACTACATTCGGACAATTGAGTTGGGGCCTTTATGACTTTGAAGGAAACCGAATTGCCGATCAGTTTTATGAATCAATATCTGCATATGATGATAATTTCCTGATAACACGTAACAAAAATTATTATGGCCTTATTACACTTGATGGCAAAGAAATATTTCCAACTATATACGAAGGTGTACTGCAGATAAAACATAACAAAGCTGTAATTAAATTTCATCAGCAATACGGCATTCTTGATTTAAAGGGAAATTGGCTGGTGGGCCCGTCTAATCATCCCCTGCAAATCATCAGTAACGGTTATTATTTGGAGAAACAGGAGGGCACAACATTTCTTAAAAATCAGCAAGGCGACCTGATTTATTTTTCGCACAATCAATTAATGGATGAGGGAGATTACCTGCTGGAAATATGGCCAGACGGAAAAGTATGGAAGATTGATTTAAGCGGGAGAATTTTTGCCCGGCAGGGTGACAGTCCGAGTTTACTGTTTGAAGCCATCTATCCGCCAAGTGAAGGTTTTTATGGCATAAAAAAAGATGGTCGCTATGGTTTTGTTGATGAACAGAATCGCTTACGCATTGCTAACAGGTATGATGGCATTGGTAGTTTTAAAGATGGCCTCGCTCCGGTTATGATCAGAAATAAATGGGGCTTTATTGATAAATATGAAAACCTGGTGATACAGCCCCAATTTGAAAGCGCTGAAGATTTTTACAAAGGCATTAGCATTGTAATGAAAGATGGCAAATATGGTTTACTTGATCTTGGGGGTAATATGATCATTGCTGCTGCTTACTCCAGCATTAAACGTTTACCCAATGATCATTACCTTATCATCAGAAATAATGAATACGGTCTTGCATCTCCAAAAGGAAAGATAATCATCAATCCTGCTTTTGATGATTTGAATGACCTCGACAATGGCTATGTAATTGTAAAGCGAAACAATAAATACGGATTGTTAAGTACGGATGGGGTAAGTACAATTCCTGCCATTTATGACCAGCTTATTTATGATGCTGACCAAGACCGGTATTTTGCCTTACACAAAGCGCAGTGGATAAAAAAAGACCGGCCCTGAAGCCGGTCTTTCGTTTTATAAACTAAATCTTAGATTAATCTTTCTTAGAAGTACCCTTTCCAGTGCCAGATCCTGAAATTGAATTACGCATATCGGTATCTGCCTGTATGTTTTGCATACGGTAGTAATCCATGATACCCAGGTTACCAGATCTGAACGATTCAGCAATAGCTTTGGGAATTTCAGCTTCGGCTTCAATAACTTTTGCACGGGCCTCTTGTGCTTTGGCTTTCATTTCCTGCTCAGAAGCAACGGCCATGGCGCGTCTTTCTTCAGCTTTTGCTTCAGCTACTTTCAAGTCGGCAGAAGCCTGATCAATTTGCAGCTTAGCACCAATGTTTGTTCCTACATCAACATCAGCAATATCAATAGAGAGAATTTCAAAAGCGGTACCAGCATCTAAACCTCTTTCTAAAACAACTTTAGAAATCTTATCGGGATTTGCCAGTACATCTTTGTGAGATGAGGCAGAACCAATTGAAGTAACAATACCTTCACCCACCCGGGCTATAATGGTGTCTTCACCGGCACCACCAATTAATTGTGCAATGTTGGCACGCACAGTTACACGCGCAACAGCAATCAACTGTATACCATCAGCGGCAACAGCTGCTACCTTAGGAGTTGTGATAACTTTAGGGTTAACTGAAATCTGCACGGCTTCAAACACATCTCTACCTGCAAGGTCGATAGCAGTTGCCTGCTTAAAGCTTAAGCTTATGTTAGCCTTATCGGCAGAAATCAATGCTTTGATTACTGCTGGCACATTACCTGAAGCAAGGTAGTGTGTTTCAAGATCTCGCGTAGTAACCACCAGTCCAGCCTTTGTTGCTGTTATCAAGGAGTTGACAATGGCGCTGGGAGGTACTTTACGAATGCGCATAAATACGAGTTCAAAAAGGTTTACCCTTACGCCTGAAAATACCGCGGTAATCCAGAGGTTAACCGGTACGAAGTAGAGAAAAATAAAGAGGAGGATTATACCCCCAATCAAGAAAATCAAATATTCCATATGATTAAATATTAATTCTTAGGTTCAACAATAATTGCATTGCCTGTAATGCTGGTGATGATAACAGGCGTTCCGCTTTCAAGATAAGTACCCAAGGTCTTAACCTCAAAGATTTTGTTGTTAAATTCTGCTTTGCCCATAGGCCTAAGGGAAGAGCGTGTTATGCCTTCATCACCAATATTTAAAGCTGCAGTTAAGCCTTCATTAAATTTTCCTTCCAGTGTATTAGCAAGGCTGAATTTTTTCCAGGTTTTATTACGTAATGCATACACAAGCGCAGCTATTGAGCCCGTGAGGGTTATCGTCATGATGATGGTGCCTGTAGTATTATCGAAATAATCGTAAGCCAAGACAACACCAAATGCGGCCATCAATAATCCAATTATCCCTACCACGGTGGTGCCGGGGATAAAAATCAATTCAGCAACAATCAGCAAAATGCCAATACTTATTAAAGAGATTACGGTAATCCACTCCATCATACAAGCGAAATTTATCAAATGTAATTCTACTTATTATAATAAGTAACTGCTCTCAAAAATTAATATGCCTGTGCAAAAAGTACCCGCTTATTAGAAGGTTTCCCTGTATAAACACAAGTGCCCTGCTCAGCTTCGGCATCTAAAGGTATACACCTGATAGTTGCTTTGGTAGCTTCTTTAATGGCAGCTTCTGTTTCAGCTGTACCATCCCAGTGAGCAGATATAAAACCGCCCTTTTCTTCCAGTACTTTTTTGAATTCGTCAAAATTATCAACCCTGGTTGTCATGCTATTTCTAAAATCAAGGGCTTTTTGATAAATGCTTAGCTGAATTTCATCCAACAGATTAACAATATGCTTTTCAATACCATCGGCTGATAATACTTCTTTTGTTTTGGTATCTCTTCTGGCTACTTCAAGTGTACCATTTTCCATATCTCTTGGGCCTATGGCTATGCGCACAGGAACTCCTTTCAACTCATATTCTGCAAACTTCCATCCGGGTTTTTGTGTATCTCTGTCATCAAATTTTACAGATATGCCCAACTTCTTCAGATTGTCGGTAATCAGCTTAGCCAGCTCAGCAATGCGCTGAAGTTCTTCATCTGTTTTAAAGATCGGCACTATAACAACCTGCAAGGGTGCCAGTTTGGGTGGCAGTACCAGACCGTCATCATCAGAATGTGCCATAATTAGCGCACCAATTAAGCGAGTGCTTACGCCCCAAGAAGTGCCCCAAACGAAATCAAGTTTTCCTTCTTTGTTGGCAAACTGTACATCAAAAGCTTTGGCAAAATTCTGACCCAGGAAATGAGAAGTACCCGCCTGCAGCGCCTTGCCGTCTTGCATCATGCCTTCAATACAATAGGTATCAATAGCACCGGGAAATTTCTCACTTTCAGATTTAACCCCTTTAATTACCGGCATGGCCATATACTGCTCTGCAAAAGTGGCGTAAACATTCAGCATTTGTAATGTTTCCTGTACTGCTTCTTCGCGTGTAGCGTGTGCGGTATGCCCCTCCTGCCATAAAAATTCTGCTGTTCTCAGAAATAATCTGGTGCGCATTTCCCACCGCACCACATTGGCCCATTGATTAACTAAAATGGGCAGATCCCGATACGACTGTATCCACTTTTTGTATGAATTCCAGATGATGGTTTCTGATGTTGGCCTTACGATTAATTCCTCCTCCAGTTTGGCATCAGGATCAACAATAATTCCTTTACCACTCTCATCGTTTTTCAATCGATAGTGTGTTACAACAGCACATTCTTTTGCGAAGCCTTCAACATGCGAAGCCTCTTTGCTTAGATATGATTTTGGCACAAACAAAGGAAAGTATGCATTCACATGCCCGGTTTCTTTGAACATATCATCCAAAGCGCGCTGCATCTTCTCCCAAATGCTATAACCATATGGTTTTATCACCATGCAGCCGCGTACATCTGAATAATCCGCTAAATCGGCTTTTCGCACTAATTCATTATACCATGCCGAATAATCTTCTGATCTTGAGGGTATTCCCTTTCCCATACCTTTAATTGAATTCTAATTGTGTAAAAATTGTTACTTTTATAGGAATTAAGCGGCAAATATAGGCTCGCAAGGATAACTATAAGCTCAATTTTGCCGTTAAACTTATAAGAAACCAAATTTTAGCGCCATGAAAACAAAATTAGCATTACTGACGCTTTTAGGGATGATGTAGAGCATTGTATTT
>DAOLDI010000122.1:0-6630 GCA_035327445.1 Cyclobacteriaceae bacterium
CATATTCTTTATGAGTCCCGACAAATCGAATCCACATCATTTGATAATGGAAATTGATTTTAACTATCAGCCGGTAGTTGTTTCCTTTAATATTGAAAACAATTCTATTCTTCCCAAGAATACTTGCTGAAGGATACTCTTTTTTGATTTCATTAGAATTATTCCACTTAGCCTTTTCTGCTTCACGATACCAGGCTTTAAGTTGTTGTTCACAGTCTGAGTGTTTAATCCAAAAATCCCTCAATATCTTTTTTGCAATTACTCTCAAATGGTCTCTTTTAACAAAGCTAAACAAAAGTTCCCAATATGGGAAATTTTAATATGTTGTTTCTTGCTATTCAACGAAATTTTAGTAATAGTAACAGTTTAATAAAAAAAGCCCCGCTTACAACAAGCGAGGCTTTTACCGGGTTTTAAAATAAATTATCGTGTACTGCTTGTGCTGCCGTTCGCGCCCTTCACATAAGTCTCCAGCCAGCGGTCCATCTCCCACAGTGTATGCATAATACTTTCTTTCGCGCTGTAGCCATGGCTTTCATAAGGTAATACCACATAGCGTGCTGTTCCTCCGTGGCCCTTAATAGCATTATACAAACGTTCACTCTGAATAGGGAAGGTGCCCGAGTTATTATCGGCCTCACCATGTATCAGTAAAATAGGTTGATTGATTTTATCAGCATGTGAAAAGGGAGACATGCGGTTATACACATCGGGGGCTTCCCAGTACGTACGCTCTTCTGACTGAAAACCGAAAGGCGTTAAGGTTCTGTTGTAAGCACCACTGCGCGCAATACCTGCTTTAAAAATATTGGCATGCGCCAATAAGTTGGCTGTCATAAAAGCACCATAAGAATGGCCGCCAACTCCAACACGATTTTTATCTAACACACCCATGTTGGCAGCATGGTCAACAACCGCCTGTGCACTTGCAATCAGTTGCTCAACAAAAGTATCATTAGGTTCATTGTCGCCTTCACCTACTATGGGCATGGCGGCATTGTCTAACACAGCATAGCCGCGTGTTACCCAATAAATGGGGCCACCCCAGCTAAGCCTTGTGAAAGTATGTGGTGAACTACTTACCTGTCCGGCTGCATCGGCCGACTTAAATTCACGCGGATAAGCCCACACTAAACCGGGCAATGGCCCATCTTCTTTTTTGTAACCCGCAGGTAAATACAAGGTGGCGCTAAGTTCAACACCATCCTTGCGGGTATATTTCAAAACTTCTTTATGCACTTCTTTTAACTGCGGATAGGGATGCGCAAAATCTGTAAGCTTGGTCAACTTGTTCGATCCTGCCGTGCGCAAATAATAATTCGGATTCTCTGTGTTAGATTCTCTGCTGGTAACAAAAGTACCCTTGCGTGGATCTAACATCGTAACAAAAGATTCGTAATACGGAGCTTCTGACCTCCAAAGTGTAGTAGTTCTTCCATTGGCCAGCAACATCTTATTCAGGAAAGGTCTGTTGCCTTCTGGCGATGCACCTTGTCCGGTAAGAAAAATGCTATTGTCTTTGTTGATCAGCATAACATAGCGACCAAACTGGTTTTGTGTGGTTACTGGTGAACCCGGTGCGTTATAATTATCTTCATAATTTCTGTCGAACACAACTTTAGGTGTACCAGGTTTTGTTGGATTGATTTGATACACCACTTCTTTGCGGTTGCTCCACCAGCGCTCATAAACCCAGGCAATATTTTCATTACCCCACACAATATTGCTGTATCTGTTTGGTAATTTAATTAACTCAGTAGCTGTGCCTGTAAAGGGGAAGTCGAGCGAGTAAACAATATCTCTTATCTCAACTTGTTTGCGTGGGTCTCCGCCATCTTGTGCTTCTACCCAATAAATGCTTCTGGGTTTATCGGCACGCCATGCATGACTGCGCGGCCCGGCTTGCGTGGCATTGAAACCGCTGGGAATGTTATCAAGCAGCGGAATATCAATCAAGGTTTTAATTTCTTTTCCATCCAGGTCAATAATTTTTACCAATGTTGGAAAGCGCGAAGCAGGTACTAAATAAGAAAAAGGTTTGTGGAGACTGCGCAGCATAAGCAATTGTCCGTCTGGCGATGTAGAAAAACCACCATACATATCTTTTGCAGCAATTACAGTTTCATTGCCACTCATATCAAGCTTCACCAGTTCAGAACTAGCATAGTGTTCAAACAAAGCTTCATCGTAAGCATTTTTCAAAAGATCCTGATAAGTACGTGAAGGTGCCTTACGACCAAGATTTTCTTCAATCACCGGGCCTGCAGGTACACGCGATGCCTCTGGCATGCTGCCCGATTGCTGCGGCACTGCGCTAAAGATGATGTATTGTGAATCACTTGTCCAGGTCATGGTACTGCCAAACACGTCATTCACTTTTCTTTCAGTTGCTTTGCTTGCTTGTAATGTGGCTACATCAATAATCCAGAGTTCAATTTTATCCGGATTGTTTTGCAGGAAAGCAACCTTGCGGCTGTCGGGCGAAAAGCTGGCATTGCTCAGCAAAAGGGGTTGTGGTAAACCTTTTATACTGAGCTTATCATTGCTGCCCATTTTTTGCATGCTGATGCCGATGAAATTATTTCTGCGGCTGGGCCCGTAATTATTCGGGTTAATGCGCATCCCGGCCAGGCGTAACTCAGGTCTTGACAGTTCCTCTATGCTGGGGTAGTCAGAGCGCTCCAGAAAAACCATCCAGTTTCTGTCGGGCGAAAATGTGACCAATGGTGTAAGGGGTGCCTCTACCAGCTGAGCGATTTCTTCTGGCGGACGTTGGTATTGAAGGTTATCTTGTGCATAGGCCAGGCATGCAACAAATAATAAATTGATGATCAGTAGTTTCTTCATTTTAGTAATGATTTAGCAACCAATCTAAAACTACTGGCACTTACTTGCTACATAAATTTGATGAGCGAATTATAATTTACTGGAGCAAGCAGATGGATTTTAGTTAAAAGGCCGGAGGCCTTTTAAATAGTCGTCACTCGGCAAGAGCCGAGCGACCGAAAAAGGAAGATAAGTTCAAGCTAAAGGAATCCTTGCTTTGCCAGCCTCTTGTATGGCGTAGTTGCGCACTTTCTCAAACTCCTGCGGATCCATCTGCTCTCGTGCCGCACCGCTAGATGCTGCCAGATGTTGTCCTTCAGTTTCCCACCATTTTTTAGCAGCGGCACGTGCACTTTGTTTATCTACAGATTCAAAAAGGTTGATGCAGGAATCACTCACCATCCAGGGTGTTGTCACGCTGCTATACTTTTCAAAAATCAGTCCGCGCATTTGCGTTCCACTGGCTTCTTGCTTAAAGTGAGATAGGGTATAAGCCATGGTTTCAGGCTCGGTCATGATCATATCCCAATATTTTTTTGAGCTGATTACTTCTGATGTGCTCAGCATGTAACCAAAGCCTTCTTCAATATTTTCTTTGGTGATGGGGCATTTGGCCTTAAGCGATTTCTTCTTGCTTTTGCCAAATAGGGTAGCTAATAAGGTCATGAATTCAGTTTTGATCTGCTTATTAGATACTCATGGCACCATAAAAAGTTGCATCAAGCACAAGGTATTTTTAAAAAAGGGCTTTGAATGGACTTTTTTGTGATTAAATGGATAGCGCTGGATAACAAAGACTACTACTGAAAGTCAGCCTTCACTGAAAAAATTTTAGCTGATTAAAGGCCGGAGACCTTATGAATAGTTGTCACTCGGCTAGAGCCGGGCGACTGAAAAGCTACTTCAAAGAAGCCTGCGCCTTAATCATACGTTCATAATTGGTAATGAATTCTTCAATTCTTTCAGCACCTGGAAATTTCTTGGCAATGATTTTCTTTTTCTCATCAATGATATAAATGGTGGGCGTAGTGGGCGCATCATACAATTTTGAATAATGACCTATTGCGCTGTAATAAAATGTAGTGTTGGTAAATTTTTCCATCTTCATATCGGCAATGTACTTTTTCATTTTTACCAGCGAGGTATCCGTACAAACCGTGTAAACTCCAACATCGTGTTTAGTCTTATTTAAAAATTCAACCAGTTTGGGTGTTTCTTTTTTGCAATGCCCGCATTCAGGATCATAGATATACAACACCGTGTATTTCTTTTTGATGTCATGCAATGCGCGCATTTGTTTGTTGGCATCACCTAAAATTAAATTCGGTGCACTTTTACCTACCATGCTCAGGCGCATGCGGTCGGCCTGTTCTTGTATGCTCTTTTTTAAATTGGCATTTGCCCAAAAATCCATCTGGCCTGAAGCAAAATATTTATCATTAATATTTACAAATACTTCATCAAGTCCCATAATCTCAGGGTTCCAGTATTTTTGTGCCAGCAACCACACCATGTATTTATAGGTTTCTTCGTTCTTTCTGGCTTTAGTAATTAACCACTCAGTTGCTTTAAGCAAAGTATCGGCTTGTTGCACAAATAGTTTGTCGAGGTATTCATTTACTTTTTCTGAATACATGGGACGCGGCATGCGTATCATGGCATCATCGCTTAAATCAAAATGATCAAAGAAATGTGCACGGTAATACCTGAACTGAAATGTTGAGTCGATGAAACCATTTGCTTTCACAGGTGCATCAGGAATATCTAATTTTCTACCCGAGTTAATAAGCTTAGCAGTAACCAATTCCGGATTTTTTTGAATCAACTGCTTCTGATGCTCAAGTACTTTTTCATTTATACGGGTAAATGCTTCGCGCGCAGCGGCCTTATCAGCCTCAGTTGCCGATGCATTGTTTAAAGTTTTGATATAAGGCTCTGCTTCTTTATTTCTATCCATGTTAAAGCGCAGGTTTTCAAAAAACAGCTGGTTGTCAGGGTCGCCCTGCACTTTCATGTTGCTTACATAATCATCATTTTTAGTCTGCATGCTAAAGTGCTGTTGCTTGCCTATCACAAATTCAAACAAGCGGGTACGGTCAAGTATTAAAAAATGAACACCACGCGGTAAAGGTTTATTGCCATCAAAAACGAAGTTGCCTTTACTGTCTATGTGGGCGGTATCTCTTACGTAGGTACTCTCTCCATAATAATAACCCAGATAAATGGTAGTATCCTTTAATCCCTCAATATAGAATTGCAGCTTATAACCTGTTTGTGCCATGGCAGCGCTTGTGCCAATCAATAGTAATAATGACAATGTGTACCTGATCATTTTCATTCTCTTAATCTTATCGTTTCTTAACTAAACAAACATTATGCCCTTAATGGCATTCTTGCCGGCAAAAATATGTATTTATATGCTTCAAAGAAGGCAGGTAACTATGAGCGGCTTTAGCATAGCGGTATAACTTGCAGCTTGGGTCTATTTTAATAGTTTTGTGCCTTGTTCCGCAGGCTATGTCGCTGAAAGTAAAAGAACTGGTAAAAGTGTATGGAGCGCAAGAGGCATTAAAAGGAATTTCCTTTGAAATTCCTCAGGGACAAATCGTTGGCTTTCTTGGGCCAAACGGTGCCGGAAAATCTACCACCATGAAAATTGTGACTGGTTTTTTGCCCGCCACAAGTGGAGAAGCCTGGGTTTGCGATAAAGCTTTGCGTACAGATACCTTGTCGATAAGGCGTTTAATCGGCTACCTGCCAGAACATAATCCGCTTTATCTCGATATGTATGTGGCTGAGTTCCTGCAATTCAGTGGTTCATTGTATGGCTTGCGTGGTAAAGTTTTAAACAATCGGGTAGAAGAGATGATTGCGCTCTGCGGATTGAGTCCGGAAAGACATAAACGCATTGAAGCACTTTCAAAAGGTTACCGGCAGCGTGTGGGCATAGCGCAGGCATTAATTCATAATCCGCCTGTGTTAATTCTTGATGAACCCACTTCTGGTCTAGATCCGAACCAACTCATTGAAATCAGAAAGCTCATCAAAGCGGTGGCTGTTGATAAAACTGTTTTGTTTTCTACACACATCATGCAGGAAGTGCAGGCTTTGTGCGACCGTGTGATCATGATTAACCAGGGCAGTATTGTAGCTGATGCTTCTTTGCAGGAATTATTAAAATCAGGTATCGAACAGCATTCTTTACTGGCCGAATTCAGCGCAGCGGTAGATCTTAATTTGTTGCGTGCAATTCCTCATGTGCTTGAAGTGCAGGCACTTGATCGTAATGCTTACAGAATATTTTTTGCGCAAACTCAGGATGTACGCCCTGCATTATTTCAATTGGCAGCAGCGCAACAACTCACTTTGCTGGGACTACGCTTAGAAGAGCAATCGCTCGAAAATGTATTTGCGCAACTAACCCGAAAAAAGACAGAGGCATGATCAGCATATTGAAAAAAGAATTTAGCGCTTTTCTGAATTCACTGATTGCCTACATCGTTATCAGCGTTTTCTTAACCGGCATGGGTTTGCTCATGTGGGTTTTTCCTGATACTGCCGTTTTGGTTTATGGTTTTGCTGATATGGATACGCTCTTCAGCTTTGCTCCATATGTGTTTATGTTTCTGATTCCGGCCATCACCATGCGCAGTTTTGCCGAAGAGAAGAAATCAGGCACGCTGGAACTGCTCTTCACAAAACCTTTGAGCGATTGGCAAATCATCTTGGGAAAATTTCTTGCCTGCTGGCTGCTGGTTTTTATCGCCTTACTGCCAACACTACTCTATTATTATAGCATCGTGC
>DAOLDI010000123.1:0-6624 GCA_035327445.1 Cyclobacteriaceae bacterium
GCAGAAGGTATTGCCTTACTTAGAAGAGAACTCTTACAATACAATATGCATTGCATATTGTATTGTAAGAGTTCTCTTCTAAGTAAGGCAATACCTTCTGCTTTTAGTTCAGCCCATTCTGCTTCAAGTTCTTTTAGCCTGTCGAGTGCAGCTTGCGTAATTACGGGGATATCACTTTCGATCTGATTCAACAAAAACATGTAATTAGCGGTATACATGTTGGGGTAATTCTCTACATCATCATAAGCCCTTGACTTGCGTTGCACCATGGCAGAATCCCATGTTTCCATGCGATCGAACAATAAATTTCCACGCTTGATCAATTGATCATCATAGCCTGCTTTCTCCATGTGGTTCAGAATTTTTTCCATCTGCTGCATTTTTTTCATCATCGTATTTACCATTTCATGCATTTCACTTACTTCTTTTTCCATTCTCAGTCTTAGTTCATGATATGCCTGATATGTGGCAGCATCAGTAGGATAGAGTGGATTGGGCAAAATCTCGAATGGCTGTATATCCTCTGCACCTCCATAATTAATAATTACGGTGTATTTACCCGGAATCGCTTTGTGTCCGGCAAAACTTGCTTCAATATAGGCGGCAGGAACACCGGTTATGGTTGTATGGCGAAGGTCCCACACAAAGCGGTTCAAACCTTTTTGTTTGGGTAGTACAGGTTCAGGATGCGGGCCACCCGGGTAGTGGAAGAAATCTTCATCTTCTTCTGATGTGAAGCTTCGCACTAGATCACCATAAGCATCTTTGATTTCAATTTTTACAGACTTGTCTTCATCTATTTCATCCAGGTGATAATACAGCACAAGTCCGCTTGCGGGGTTAACGCCACGAAGGGGATGTGTGCCGTCAAACTCAGGATCATGATCATCCAGTTCACTGTAATAGTTGTTTAGCATTACATCTGCAGGCTTAAATAATTCAAGTCCGTAAGGCAGCAAATTAAATTGCTGTAGTAAGAACAAATCATCCAGAATCCAGAATGATCGCCCTGAGGTTGCCGCAATCAAATTTCCCTGGTGTACTTTCAAATCCGTTATAGGTGTTATGGGTAAGTTTAACTGAAAGGCTCTCCAGTTTTTACCTCCATCAAAAGACATAAAAACACCCAACTCGGTGCCTGCATATAATAAGTCTTTGCGCACATTATCTTCACGCACAACGCGTGTAAATGATCCATTCGGAATGCCATTGTTGATGCTTGTCCAGGTTTTACCATAATCAGTTGTTTTGTATAGTCCGGGCGTATGATCATTGAATTTATAACGTGTAGTTGCTATGTAGGCTGTTGCCTTGTCGTGCGGAGAAAGTTCAATGGCATTAACTAGACATTCTTTTAAGCCTGTTGGTGTAACATTCAACCATGTTTTGCCGCCATCGCGTGTAAGGTGCACAAGTCCGTCATCAGAGCCGGTCCAGATTACACCCTTTTCATGTGGCGATTCAATCACATAACTTATAGTATTGTAATTCTCTGCACCTACAGCTTCGTTGGTATAGGGAATACCCGGTTTACCTTGCTTCGATTTTTCATTGCGTGTTAAATCAGGTGAGACTTCTGTCCAGGTTTTACCCATATCAGTTGTCTTGAGTAAAACCTGTGCGGCATGATAAAAAGTATTCTCTTCATGCTGCGACCAGATGATGGGTGCATTCCAGTTGAAACGATAGCGCATGTCTTTGGCATCCATTCCCAGATACTCATTTGGCGATGACATGATTTTTGTGCTTGCTTTTGCTTTTGTATCTAAAACTTCAATTGTACCCTGGTAGCTGCCTCCCATTACATAGCGCGGATTGTCAGGATCAAATGCCAGAAACGCACTCTCACCACCTGCTGATGCCTCCCAGCTTTCGCGTGTTATACCAGCGCTGTGAAACTCGCGACTAGCGATAACAACAGATGTATTGTCTTGCTGACCGGCATATATGCGATAAGGAAATTGATTGTCTACATTAATTCTGTATAACTGTGCAGTTGGCATGTTTGATTGCGTTGACCAAGTCTTAGCTCCGTTAACCGTAATTGCTGCGCCACCATCATCAGCCATGATCATGTTTTTAGGATTATCGGGATTGATCCATAAGTCGTGGTAATCACCATGTATGCCATAAAATTCTTCCCAGGTATAGCCGCCATCAATTGATTTAAATGCCGATGCGCTTAATACATAAACAACATCCTCATTTTTTGGGTCGATGAATAATTCGATGTAATACCAGGCGCGCTGTATAAGGAAGCGGTCTTCACTGCTTCTGCTCCAGCTTTGTCCTCCATTGTTAGAAACAAATAAACCACCTAAATCTTTTTCTGAATCGCTTTCAATCAGTGCATAAACTTTTTCTGAGTTTGATGGGGCAACAGCTATGGCCATCTTTCCAAGTTCTTTTGGCAAGCCATTGTGTATGGTAAACCATGTTTCTCCGCCATCGGTTGATTTATATAAACCGCTTCCCGGTCCGCCACTTTTTACTTGCCAGGGCAAACGACCATGCTCCCACATGGCAGCATATAAAACCAATGGATTGTTCGCATCCATTGAAAGCTCAGATGCGCCCGTCATCTCATTCACATACAAAACCTGCCGCCAGTTTTTGCCACCATCAACAGATTTATATACACCACGTTCTTTATTATTTCCATATAAAGCACCTTGTGCTGCCACGTAAACTATATCAGGGTTTTTGGGATGAATGATGATGCGCGAAATATGCTGGGTAGTCTCAAGACCTAATTTGAGCCATGTTTTGCCCTGATCATGCGATTTATAAACACCATCACCATGGTGTGTCATAACTCCGCGCGGGGCATGCTCGCCCATACCAACGTACACAATATTTGGATCGCTCTGCGAAACAGCAATGGCACCTACAGAGCCGGTGCCGAAGTATGGATCAGAAACATTGAACCAGGTATGGCCCAGATCTTCCGTTTTCCAAACACCACCTCCGGTTACTCCCATAAAATATGTATAGCTATTGCCCGGCACACCACTTACTGCTACTGATCTCCCCCCACGAAAGGGACCAATACTTCTCCATTTCATGGCATTGAAAAATGTGTTGTAACTGAAGGGTTCTTGACTGATTGTCTTTTTGCCAGTTCGCTGTGCATATAAATTTGTGCATGCAAATAGCAGCAGTATTATTAGAGCATTCTTTTTCATTTCTGAGAGTTGATTTTCAAATTATTGTATTGAAAGTATGGACAGGCGTGAATTACTCTTCTTTAATAAACCAGCTTACAGATAAAAAATCTGCAGGTGCTTCTATTTTATTTAAAGCAAGACTATTTGCACCATATGCAACCATGTACGAAAGATCAATTTGTGCATCAGGGCTTACGGCCAGTTTTATTTTTAAAATATTTGAGCTCAAAGTCCATGTACCACTCAAATTAGGCATACCCTCAGCAGCCCAGATAAGTTTTCCATCATTTTCAAATTTCAGCCAATGTGTTGAAAGCACCTTATAAGCATCGCTGTTTTTATCTGACAGCATTTCTTTCATTTCTCCTGAAAGAGCCGATACCGTTCTTTCCAGATTGATATTCCATTTGCCAATTAAATCTTTATGTGTTGGCACTTGTGCAAAAGCCATGCTTACGCATAGAAACAGGGAAATAACAAAGCATGTAGTTTTCATAAATTTAGCTTAGATGAATAAGCAATGTACATAAATGAGATTTGAAATGAAATGCCTGGCTAACTCAAGTATTGCCATTTTGCAGTTCTGTAACTAATATTGGAAAAAACCAGGACTATGATACAAGTGGATAATAAATACAAAGCTGTGCTTTTAGAAGCTTTGGAAGACATGATGTATAAGTTGTCTTTACAGTTAAATGATATGAAAGGCGGACCGCTTACTAAAGAGCGCAAGGAACTAAGTGCAAGGCAGGCACAAATTGAGCAACTGCAACATATCATATCAGCTGTGGCTGATGATTGATGTGATTGATATTTATTTGTGTGTAGTGCAGGGCTGGTTCACTATTCATTCGGCAGTAAGAGCTTGCTGACTAGAATCCATTCAACCAGGTTAATTAAACGAGCCACCTCCATTTATCCTCTATTTTTTTAATAATTAAATTTCTCGCAATTAATTGGCCATTTAATTGATTGTTACATTTGTGTAAACTGATGTTTTCCATCAGCGGAAAAGACTTCAGCCTATATAGCTTAGCTTTGCAAAAGCTTAATGATCAATAAATCGGCATATCTATGATAACCAGAAAAAATGTATTTACTGTGTTGCTTTTATTCATTTCATGCAGTCTTGTTGCGCAAGATTTGAATAAACTATATGCTGAAATACGCGAAATGAGCAAGTTGAATGATCCGGCAAAATCTATTTCCAGCAAAGAAAGAATTATCCGAGAATATCAATTAGATGTCAAGAAAGATGCTGAAACCATTGATATGCTAAATGGCAATGTTGCGCTTGCATATGCAAAGCAGGCAAAGTACAAAGAGACTGAACAATATATAAATTTCATCACCAATCCATTTAATCAGACATCCATTCTCAGCATGATTGCTACTCAACTTGTTGAACAACAAACTGATTTGGAGTATGCAAATAAACTTGCAGAGGAAGCTTTAAAAAGGTTTCATGCTTATAAAGATGATAGCCTTGCAAGGCCTGAAAATATTGCGATTGAGGATTGGAAGCGATTCATGAGTTTTGCGCAGTACCCTTATTATGATACATATGCCAATACTTTATTTGCATTAAAGCGGTATGAAGAGGCTTTGTTGTACCAACGTATGGCTTTTGATGGATTACCTGAAGAGGGTATACCTTCATCAGTTGAACGATACGCAAAACTTTTAGCAATAACAGGCGATAAGAGCGGGGCAAAAGAATTTCTTATGAAAGTTGCAGTTAAGGGCAAACTGAATAACGTAATGATAGCGCAATTGAAACAGATTTATGTGGAGGAGAAAGGAAGTGATGAAGGATTTGCACTTTACCTTGAAAGCCTTCAAAATAGTATTCAGTCAGAAATGCTTGATGAACTCAGTAAGCGTATGTTGAGTGAAAGTGCAGCAGCCTTTACATTAAACGATATACAGGGAAATAGGGTAAGTCTTTCTGATTTTAAAGGCAAAATTGTAATTCTTGATTTATGGGCAACCTGGTGTGCGCCATGTATTGCTTCATTTCCGGCTATGCAGCAATTAGTAAACAAGCATAAGGATGTTGTATTTTTATTTATTGCAGTTGAAGAAAAAGGTAATAATATTTTAGAGCGTGTAAAAAGATTTATTGATAGAAACAATTATACTTTCCAGGTATTGCTGGATGAACCTTTACCTGATCAAAGTGATAAGCATATAATTATTTCGGGTTATAAGCCTAATGGTATACCCGCAAAATACTTTATTGATAAGTCCGGAGTGTTACGTTTCAAGTCAGAAGGATTCAACACAGATACTGAATTGATCAATGAAATTGAGGCCAAGATTAGCCTGCTGAAAGCTTTATAGGCGCAGCAGTTTCAGATCAAACTTCAGATACTTAATTAACAAAAAACGCAGCCCAAGACTGCGTTTTTTGTTGCAAGCTTGTCAATTTATTTCAAGCTACTGAAATCGAATGAAGTTTCTAAAAACTTGGTGGTGAACTTACCAGAACGAAACTGCGCATTGTCCATCAACTTAATGTGAAATGGTATGGTAGTTTTAATGCCTTCAATTACAAATTCTTGCAGAGCACGTTTCATGCGTGTAATTACTTCTTCGCGCGATTGGCCTGTTGCAATCAACTTGGCAATCATAGAATCATAATTTGGCGGAATGGTATAACCTGCATACACATGGCTGTCTACCCTTATACCATGACCACCCGGCAAGTGCAGGTTGGTAATTTTACCTGGAGAAGGACGGAAAGCATTTGCCGGATCTTCTGCATTAATGCGGCACTCCATAGCATACAAATTAGGGAAGTAGTTTTTGCCTGAAATGGGTACACCAGCAGCCACTTTGATTTGTTCTTTGATCAAATCATAATCTGTTACTTCTTCTGTTATTGGGTGCTCTACCTGAATACGCGTATTCATTTCCATGAAATAGAAGTCGCCATGCTTGTCAACCAAAAACTCAATGGTACCGGCACCTTCATAGTTTATGGCTTTAGCGCCTTTAATGGCAGCTTCGCCCATGCGTTCGCGCAATTCCTGGCTAACAATTGGTGAAGGAGTTTCTTCTACCAGTTTTTGGTGTCTTCGCTGTATAGAGCAATCACGTTCTGAAAGATGACAAACTTTGCCGTATTGATCTCCCACAACCTGTATTTCAATATGACGTGGTTCTTCCACAAATTTTTCGAGGTATAAACCATCATTGCCAAAAGCGGCACCGGCTTCTCTGCGGGCATCGTCCCATGCTTTCTTAAATTCAGATTCATCATTAATGATGCGCATACCCTTACCACCACCACCTGCAGTGGCTTTGATAATTACCGGATACTTAATTTTTTTAGCCAATTTGATACCTTCTTCCATTGTACTGAGAAGTCCATCAGAGCCAGGAATACAGGGAACACCTGCTTCTTTCATGGTTGCTTTTGCGGTTGACTTATCACCCATTTTATTGATCATAT
>DAOLDI010000124.1:0-6563 GCA_035327445.1 Cyclobacteriaceae bacterium
GCGTAGCTAAAATCAATTAATGTAGCAGCGCGCACATCGCTAATTCTTTTCTTTTCAGAAACAATTTTTTGAATGCGATCTCCTCGTAAGTACATGAGTAAACCTAAACCAAGAAAGATAAAGGTGAGAAATACCAGCAGATCAGCTAATGAAAGTCTTCGCGGCAAGAACACAGAAATATTGGCAGCATCTTGCATGAGCCATACTGACCACAGCAAACCGCTTATGCTCCACTGGGCAATTGTCCAGCCGATGTGGGTCTCTCTCTTTTTAAAATTCTTGCTGATGAAATTATATAAGCCGGCCCAAATCAGAAAAGAGAAAACAAAGGCAAGAAAATAACCAGATAAACTTTTGTTTAAGATGTCGGTAATGCCGCTGGTATCTGTACTGAAAGCGCTAAGCAGCAAAAAAGTGGTAGAAACCGGCATACGCAAGCGCGTAATAATGAGCAAGATCAGAGGCGCAATAACCTGAACAAATGAGAATGACTCTGGGTGCGGGTATTTGGTAACATTATTCTCATTGATGAGACGCTGATAGGTGACATCACCATCAAAAAGCAGCCAACTTATGGTAACGGTAACTAAAAATATGGAGCCAATGAAGAGCCAAAGCACCCACCATTTTTGATGCATGTTTGAGCCAATAAATGTTCCGATGGTTTGTATGCTATCGTTGGCAATAGCGGCATAGGCGGCAAAGAAAAAGCCCAACCACATGGCCGTGAATGGATTAGAATAAAAAACAAGGGAAAGCATGATGCCAAAGAGCACCAATACAAGAAAGTTTTTTTCCTTTCCTACTATATCAACAAAGGGCGAGCCCTTTTTTCCCTTATAATCAACGCTCAGCGTTTTTTCAGCTTTCTTGGCCATTCAGCAATAAACATAAAAAAAGTCTGGCAAGGTAGAAACCCGATTAGCCATTCCCAACCACCCTATTGTTAAATAATTGTTACCTCGAATTTCTTAGTTGTTGAAGGGCCATCCAGGCCATTAATCCTGGCCCGATTTTGAGGGCATCTTCATCAATATCAAATTGGGGAGTGTGCACATAAGCATTTATTCCTTTCGCTTCGTTGCGTGTTCCAAGCCTGTAAAAAGAAGCCGGAATAAGCTGAGAATAATAAGCGAAATCTTCAGCACCCAGGGTTATGTCAATATCAACTATATTTTCCTTGCCTACATATTCCTCGGCAGCTTGCCTGATGGATCTGGTCAAATCAGGATCGTTTTTAAGGTAGGGGTAACCTCTTGAAATGTTTACTTCACATTTTGCCCCCATACTTTCTGCAATTCCTTCAGCCATTTTTTTGATAATACCCAATGCTTTTTCTCGCCAAACTTCATCCATTGCTCTGAAGGTGCCAGCTATGTTTACTTCGTTCGGAATGATATTCGTAGCTCCTTCGGCAATTACTTTTCCAAATGAAAGTACTGTAGGGCTTTTCGGGCTGGCATTTCTGCTGATAACCTGCTGCAATGCGACAATAATATGAGAGGCAATTAAAACGGTATCATTTATAAACTCTGGTGCAGCGGCATGGCCTCCTTTACCAATTACTTTGAGGTAAATCTCATCGCAACTGGCCATGTACATGCCTGCCCTGAAGCCAATTTTACCAACTGGCAACAAAGGAAAAACATGCTGCCCGATGATAGATGCTGGTTTAGGATTTTCAAGCACACCATCTTTAATCATGAGTGATGCACCGCCCGGATTTTTTTCTTCGCCAGGCTGAAAAATCAACTTTATACTCCCTTCAAATTCATCCTTTAGTTCATACAAAATTTTAGCGGTTCCCAATAAAGAGGCTGTATGCACATCATGTCCGCAGGCATGCATTACACCCGGGTTTTGTGATTTATAGGGGACATCATTGGCTTCATGTATAGGCAATGCATCCATATCTGCACGTAAGGCAATTACTTTGACAGTTGGATTTTTACCTTCAATTATAGCGGCTACACCGGTTGTTGCTATGCCGGTAATGGGTTCCAGACCTATGCTTTGCAGTTGCTCTGCAACATAAGCGGCTGTTTTGAATTCCTGGTAGCTAAGCTCAGGATGTGCGTGCAGATGCCTTCTTAAGGCGATGGTTTCTGACGCGTATTTTTCAGAAAGTGATTTGATTTTGTCTACTAAAGACATGCAATTTGTTTTATGATGAATTACATTTTATCCAAAGAGATTCTTTCAGGAACCAGAATTGCGTTTGGAAAATGTCGTTTGATGGCAAGATAATCTTTTTGTGCTTCCAGCTTACTGTAATACTTGCCCACTTTTACACGAAAGCTTGGCTGCGTATAAATGATATCTGAACTTACGTCTGGAAGTTTTCTGAATAATTCTGCTTTGGCGTTCATGGCATCTTCGCGACTTAAACCTGAGTAAACCTGAATAGAATAGCCATCAACAAATTTGTTGTTTTTGTTCAGCACATTAATGCTGTCTAACACATAGCTTAGCCTTTCATTAACAGGTAAGCCCGCGTGCTCATTTCCTGTTTCAATAAGATGTTCAGGACCTTCTACAAGAACAGAATCTTCGGCTGTACTTAAAAATGCTGTTCTCAAGCCAGATAAATCTTCGGTATACACATTGTTCTTAGTAGTAGTGGTACTTACAGCCGAGGCGCATGCCGCTGAAAGTAAGAGTAGAATATAGCTAAGCTTTGAACTGTTGAACTTCATACCAATTACTCGATGATTACACAACGGTTGTTTTTCAAATCTTCTTCCACCTTTTTAAACTTTACGTCCTTCAGCACTTTGCCATCTGTGTACTGTACAGTTACACGGTCATTTCTTCCGGCAACTTTTTCTGATTTGGCCGGCTCGTGTCTTTGTACACTTGGACGATTGGGTTGTGCTGCTTGTCCGCCTCCGCTTAAAATTGATTTCGATTCGTCTTTCTGTTCTTTAAGTTTCAATCTGCGTTGGCTGCGTGCTTCTTCAACTTCATCAGCTTGTTTAACAGGAATGGATGCTTTTGTTAAAAATGAAATGGTTTCTTCATTAATTCTGCCAACCAATCTTTTGAATAGTTCGAATCCTTCAAACTTGTAGATCAATAGCGGATCTTTCTGTTCATAAACAGCTGTTTGAACAGATTGCTTAAGATCATCCATTTCTCTCAGATGTTCCTTCCACATCTGATCTATCAAAGCCAATGTTGCCATTTTTTCCATGGCTAAAATCAACTCTGCATTATTGCTTTCAATACACTTGTTCAAATTAGCAGCTACACCAATTGATTTTTTGCCATCAGTAAATGGCACTAAAATATTATCAATGGTAGCTCCTCTTGTCTTCTGAATTTCTTTGATTACCGGGAAAGTCTGTTCTGCTATCTGTTTGTTTTTGCGTTGATATTGTTGCAGCGCTTTGTTATACAAGTCATCTGTCAGTGCATCTTCTTTCTGATTTTCAAAATCTTCCTTTGTTATTTCATAATCGAAACCGAAAATGCTTAGTACATTAAGTTTAAGACTTTCAAAATTGTTAGCTGCTTTAGCATTGGCAATAAGTTCTTCGCTGGTATCAAACAGCATGTTTAAGATATCAAGCTGTAAACGTTCTCCGAACAAAGCGTTCTTTCTGCGTTTATAAATTACTTCACGCTGTGAGTTCATTACATCATCATACTCAAGCAAGCGTTTACGTATGCCAAAATTATTTTCTTCAACTTTTTTCTGCGCACGTTCTATTGAGCTGGTAACCATGCTGTGCTGGATCACCTCTCCTTCTTTTAGCCCTAGCCTATCCATTACCCGCGCAATACGTTCTGGCATGAACATGCGCATGAGGTTGTCTTCAAGTGATACGAAGAATTGTGAAGAGCCTGGGTCTCCTTGTCGGCCAGAGCGACCGCGCAACTGCCTGTCAACCCTGCGCGATTCGTGGCGTTCAGTACCAATAATGGCCAAGCCACCTGCAGCCTTAGATTCTGGCGTGAGCTTTATGTCAGTACCTCTACCTGCCATGTTGGTGGCGATAGTTACGGTACCGGGCTTACCTGCTTCAGCTACAATTTCTGCTCCGCGCTGATGTTGCTTGGCGTTCAAAACATTGTGTTTAATTTTTCTGAGCTGCAGCATGCGGCTGAGTAATTCAGATATTTCAACTGATGTAGTACCTACAAGCACAGGTCTGTTTTCACTTGTAAGTTTTACAATTTCATCAACCACAGCATTGAATTTCTCACGCATGGTTTTATAAACCAGGTCATCATGATCTTTTCTTACCGCAGCTCTGTTGGTTGGTATTACCACTACATCAAGTTTATAGATCTGCCAGAATTCTCCTGCCTCTGTTTCTGCAGTACCCGTCATACCGGCAAGCTTGTGGTACATGCGGAAATAATTCTGTAAGGTAATGGTGGCATAAGTTTGGGTTGCATCTTCAACCTTCACATTTTCTTTGGCTTCAATGGCTTGATGCAGGCCATCAGAATATCTTCGGCCCTCCATTACACGACCGGTCTGCTCATCCACAATTTTCACTTTTCCATCAACAATAATGTACTCAGTATCTTTTTCGAACAGGGTGTATGCTTTCAACAACTGATTAACGCTGTGTATGCGTTGTGCCTTAATCTGATAATCTTTGATGAGCGCTTCTTTCTTGCTTAGCCTTTGCTCATCAGCAATTGAAGTATCTTTTTCGAGCTTATTTAACTCGTAACCAATATCTGGCAAAATGAAAAACTTTGGATCTTCTCCATCACCTGTAATTAAGTCAATGCCTTTATCGGTAAGTTGTACGCTGTTGTTTTTTTCTTCTATAGTGAAGAACAAAGGTTCATCTGCTTCGGGCATCATCTTTTGATTATCCTGCAGATAAAAATTTTCAGTGCGCTGAAGCACCTGTTTAATTCCGCCTTCACTCAAATATTTAATCAGTGGTTTATGCTTGGGCATACCTCTGTAAACCCTGAAAAGTGCCAGCCCACCTTCTTTTTCATTGCCTTCGGCAATTTTCTTTTTGGCGGTGTTTAATAAATCGGCAGTAAGCTTTTTCTGTGCATCAACCAGTTTGGCAATGCGGGGTTTTAAATCATAAAATTCATGCTGGTCTCCTTGAGGTACCGGGCCAGATATAATCAGTGGTGTTCGGGCTTCATCAATTAACACAGAGTCGACCTCATCTACCATGGCGTAATGGTGTGCGCGTTGTACCAGCTCTTGTGGTTCACGCGCCATGTTATCGCGCAAATAATCGAAACCAAATTCATTATTGGTTCCGTAGGTAATATCTGCCTGGTAGGCATTTCTTCTGGCTATGGTATTGGGTTCGTGCCTGTCGATGCAATCAACCTGCAAACCATGAAACTGAAATAAGGGGGCCATCCATTCGCTGTCTCGTTTGGCCAGGTAGTCGTTTACAGTTACAATATGTACGCCACGTTTGGCAAGTGCATTTAAGAATGCAGGTAAGGTAGCTACAAGGGTTTTGCCTTCACCTGTGGCCATTTCAGCAATTTTACCCTGGTGTAACACCATACCACCAATTAACTGCACATCATAGTGCAGCATATCCCAGGTTACCAGATTTCCGGCTGCCTTCCATTGGTTATGCCAAATGGCTTTATCGCCAGCTATTTCAACATGTTCATATTTAGCGGCTAATTCTCTGTCAAAATTGCTTGCACTTACTTCCAGTTTTGGATTTTCTTTGAAGCGCCTTGCCGTTTCTTTTACGATGGCAAAGGCAAGAGGTAGAACCTGTTCAAGCACCTTTTCAAGCTCAGTATTTCGCTCTTCTTCCAGTTGATCTATTTGACTGAAGATGGCATCTTTCTCATTGATATCAAGCTCAGGATTCTCAGCAATCTGATGATGCAGCTTACTTATCTGGTTGTCTATTTCTTTGAGGTAGTCATTAATTTGCGCTTGCAGCGATAAGCTTTTATTTCGTAGTTCATCGTTGCTGAGGTTTTCAAGCGTGGCATATTCTTTTTTTACCTGCTCAAGAACAGGTAATAATTTCTTAATGTCTTTGTCAGATTTGGTGCCGAAAATTTTGGCAATAAGTTTTAGCATAATTCAGAAAATTCGAAATCGTAATTGATAAACAATTACCGATTGGTCTTACATCACAAAAGGTTCAAAGTTAAAGTATTTCGGGGTGCAATTATAGTTCCAGTTGCCCCTCAAATACCATTTTGGCAGGCCCGGTAAGAAAAATGTCGTAAAAATGTTGAGGCGAGTCTGATTTGAAGCTGATTTCCAGCTCACCACCCTTTGTTTTTACTTTTATGGGCGCTTTATAGCCTTTTAATGAGGCTGCCAGCGCAGAGGCGGTTACGCCAGTTCCGCATGACAAAGTTTCGTTTTCAACACCTTTTTCATAAGTGCGCACGAATATGGTGTTATCGGGCAATAGTTCTACGAAGTTTACATTACTGCCTCCCGGTGCATATGATTTGCTGTAGCGTATTTCTTTCCCTTTTTCAAATACGGGAAAAATATCAATATCACGCACAAAACGTATGTGATGCGGAGCACCCGTGTTGATAAAATAATCATCTCCGCTTCTGGTTACATGTTTAATGTCATT
>DAOLDI010000125.1:0-6489 GCA_035327445.1 Cyclobacteriaceae bacterium
GGCATCAGGTTTAAAGCATTGCCTTTTCATGATCCTAATTTAATCAGGAGTTATTAGAAGGGAAATTCAGTAGAAATTTCTATTCTTTTTATTTTAATCATATTAACATCATAATGATTCGCTCAGAATTAACAATATTTGTTAGTTAACCCATTTTAATATGCAAAAGAAAATCAACTATTGTCTGCTTATACTTATTGTATTTGCAGCGGCCTGTACAGTTAAAGAACAGGAATTCAAAAGACCAGAAGTAGCAACGCCTATAGCTGCTAAACAGCCAAAAGAACTTGTATCAAAACATGGCGATGTAAGAATTGACAATTATTACTGGCTAAACGACAGGGAAGATCAAAATGTAATTGATTACCTCACAGCAGAGAATAATTACCTCGATACCATGATGGCCCATACTCGCGATTTCCAGGAAGCACTCTTTAATGAAATGCGTGGACGCATAAAAGAAGATGATAGCTCAGTACCCTACAAACTGGATGACTACTACTATTATACACGTTACGTTACCGGAGGGGAGTATCCCATTTATTGCCGCAAGAAAGGGTCCTTAAATGCGCCAGAAGAAATTATTGCCGATGGCAATGAAATGAGTAAGAACCAGGCTTACTTTAATTTATTCACATCTGTAAGTCCCGACCACAAATTAGTAGCTCTTGTAATGGATACGGTTGGCAGAAATTTCTACACCGTAAAATTCAAAGAAATTTCAAGCGGCAAAATGCTGAAAGATAAAATTGCCAATACACGCGGTGGATATACCTGGACCAACGACAACAAGTCAATACTGTATGCCGTGCCCGATCCGGTTACCCTGCGTAGTTATTTAATAAAACGACACAAACTTGGAACTGCAGTTGAAAGTGATGAATTGATTTATGAAGAAAAAGATCAAACACTATCAACCTGGGTAAGCAAAACCAAATCAAAAAAATATTTCATCATTTCATCTGGCAGAACCGATGCTAATTTTTCGCAATACCTGAGTGCGGATAATCCGGGCAAACCTGTGCTTATTCAAGCTCTGCAAGATAATGTTGAATATTCCGTAGATCATGCGAATGGCAATAAGTTCTATATATACACAAATCTTGATGCCGTGAATTATCGTTTGGTCGAAACTCCCATCAATGCTCCGGGTAAAGCAAACTGGAAAGATGTAATACCACATCGTGAAGATGTGTATTTACAGGGTGTAGATTATTTCAAAGATCATCTTGCACTGGAAGAAATGAAAGCAGGTCTCGCTTCCATTCGTTTAATTAAAACTTCGGATAATACGGAGCATTCTATTAAGTTTGAAGAGCCTGCCTATTATGCCGGTATTGGAAATAATCCTGAATTCAACACCAATGTTATCCGGTTTAATTATCAGTCGATGACAACTCCTAACTCTACTTACGACTACAATATGGATACACGCGAGCGCGAGTTGAAAAAAGAACAAGAAGTTTTGGGTGGATTCAATAAATCAGATTATGCCACAGAGCGCATCATGGTTAAAGCAAGAGATGGTAAAGAAGTTCCGATTTCTATTGTATACAAAAAAGACGCATTCAAAAAAGACGGCAGCTCTCCCGGATGGATTTATGGATATGGCTCTTATGGCGCTTCTATGTTTCCAACTTTTAGCAGCAATAGAATTAGTCTGCTCGACAGAGGTTTTGTTTATGCCATTGCACACGTGCGTGGTGGACAAGAAATGGGTGGAGACTGGTATGAAGATGGCAAAATGATGAACAAGAAAAATACATTTTATGATTTCATCGATTGCTCTAAATGGTTGATTGAAAATAAATATGTTGCTGAAGATAAATTATTTGCTTCAGGAGGCAGTGCAGGTGGATTACTCATGGGTGCTGTAGTAAATATGGCTCCAGAATTATACAGAGGTATTATTGCGGCTGTTCCTTTTGTAGATGTAATCACAACCATGGAAGATGAAAGCATTCCGCTAACCACTTTTGAATGGTTAGAGTGGGGTAACCCTTCCATCAAAGAACAATATGATTACATGCTTTCATATTCTCCTTATGATAATGTAGAAAGCAAGAATTACCCTAACATGTTGGTAACAACTGGTCTGCACGATTCGCAAGTTCAATACTGGGAGCCTGCCAAGTGGGTGGCTAAGTTGCGTGAAATGAAAACAGATGATAATAGGTTGTTCTTATACACTAACATGGATGCAGGACATGGCGGTGCCAGCGGAAGGTTCAGAAGATTAAAAGAAGTTGCCCTTGAATACACTTTTGTTTTTGATTTACTTGATATGAAAGAGGTGATACAAACCCAACCCAAAGTTGAATTGAATTGATAAAAATACTATCAGGCTTTTCAAATTAATTTAAAATCAGAAATACTTGTCTCCTGTAGTTATTCTAATAATTGCAGGAGACACTTACAACTGATAACTCCTCACAAATTTATTTTAAATCAGTTTTTGCTCTCTTGCTTTCTTTAATAGTGACTGTATACTATGAACATCAAATTTCCGAAATAGATTTTTGCGATGGGTCTCTATGGTAAGCGGACTTAAAAATAGCTTTTCGGCAATCTCAGGTCCATTCATGCCTTCTGCAAGCAGATGTAAAATTTGTTTTTCCCTACGCGTAAGCACTGATAGATTTTCTGCTGCATTTATTTGCTGATACTGCCGCAATACATTTTCGTTGGCTGCTTCACTCAAATGAATTTTTCCTGCCATTACTTTTTCAATAGCATTTAACAATTCTTGTCGGTCCATACTCTTTAACAAGTATCCGTTGCCTCCTCTCTGTAAAAAACCTGTAATGATACCCGCCTCGTTAACAGAAGTAAGCCCAATAATTTTTACCTGCTGATTGCTTTGCCTGATTTTTTCACAGAGCGTCAAACCATCCATATCAGGCAAATTGATATCTAACAAAATCAAGTCTGCTTGCTCTCTTTCCAAAAAGGTAAGCGCTTCCCCGGCCGATTTACAAACAGCAATAATTTCAACCGAAGGTTCATCCCTTAGCATGGATCTTATACCGTCTTCTACAAGCGGATGGTCATCAATGATAAATACTTTCCTCACTTTAATTTAGGTTAAACAAGTTTTTAAAATTAATCAGACTGACTACTTCATTCATTGATTAAAAAATCCATCATCACCGTTGTGCCAACCCCCATTTGTGAATCAATGCTAAGCTTACCATTCAGGTATGCTACCCTGCTTTGTACAGTTTCTATACCGGCATGTTTATTTTTATCCACTTCCTCTGAATTGAAGCCTCTTCCGTTATCTTCAACAATTACACTTAGTCGGTTATCTTCCTTTATAAACTGTATAATTACCTCGCTAGCCTGTGCATGCTTGATGATGTTATTCAACAATTCCTGAATAATTCTGAACAACATAATTTCCGTAGTAGCATTCAGGCGTTTGTGCATACCATGTACTTCCATGGACACATGCAGCAGTTTACCCGCACTTATATTGGCACATAAATCATGCAGCGCATTAATAAGACCCATCTTAACCAGTACTTCGGGCATCATGTTGTGGGCAATACGTCTCACTTCTTCTGCCGCATTGTCTATACTGGAATACGTTTTTTGAAAAAGTTCTTTATCAGCTAAAGCTGGTTCTTCATACTGCAAGGTGCTGAAGTACATCTTGATAGTCGAAAAAAGACCACCCAAACCGTCATGTAAGTCTTTGGCGACTCTTGTGCGCTCAGCCTCTTGCCCGTTGATCATTGACTGCAAGGAAACCACCTGCTGTTGTTGCTCCATTTGCTTGATCTTCTGCTCATGTAAATGCTGCCTGTGCTTTAAATTATTCCTTAACAGAAATATAATAATCATCAGAACAAGCAATCCTGCCATAGCTATAAAAATATAAGTATTGCGTTTTTTAATGGCAAAATCTTTTTCCCGCTCTACTTCTTTCAGGCGCAAAATTTCATTTTCCTTTTGACGTGTTTGGTAAAGTACTTCCAGGTTACTTACAGCCCTTGCATTCTCGAAGTTTAAGACACTGTCCTGGTAGTTTTTATGCAATTGAAAAGTGACGATCGCCTGGGGGTAATTGCCTTGCATTTCCTTCAATTTCGAGAGGTACATATATGCCTTACTCAAATTGCTGTGGTTTTTGTTTTCCAATGATCGATCAATGGCTTTTAGCAAGTAAACTTCAGCAGAATCGTACTGTTTTGCCGAAAGAAATGCTGCTCCCAAATCTGCATGAAAATTTTCAATATTTATAAGAAGATCTTTTTGACTTGCATAAGCAATGGCTTTTCTGTAAAAATCTACTGCATCCTTATAATACTGTTCAGCCATAGCAATTTTACCTAAACCAACAAAAGCATGCATGGTTGGTTCATGGCTGGGCGAAGTAGTATCAATGCTTAAAATAGTATCGTACAAATGTCTTGCCTTTTCCAATTCCTTATTTTGCAGGTAATACTGAGCCATTTTTAATATTGGCTCTTTGATATACCAGTTTACCTGAGCTGTTCGCCCAACTTCATAGGCTTTTAAATAGTAATCGAATGCACTTTCAGCGCGTCCCATTTTTTCAAGCAACTCACCCGCCATTGTATAAGCATACACCACTTGAAGGTTAAATTGAGGATCTGGATTTTGCCTCAAATTATCTGCTGCATTCAGGGCATACTGTAATGAGATTGGGTAATCACCTAATTGTTCATATACTTTACTGAAGGTCGATTGTATAAGCGGTAGAAAATTTTCGTCTCCTTGCGCCAGGGCTTTATTCAAAAAATGAAATACCGAATCATATTGCTGTAATTTTAAATAAACATTTGCCAGTAAATTGTATGCGTCAGCCACAACCTGGTTTTGTTGTGATTGTTCTGAAACAACAATGGCTTGCCTGAGAAAATAATCAGCTTCAGGTAAGTTACGTCTGAACCAATTTGTTCTGCCTCGTTGAAAAAGCCAACTCACTTTACTGCTGTCTGCTGTCTGGCTATCCAGCATATTAGCAACGCTATCCTGCAGACTCTTTTGCGCGAACAAGTCATGCCATACACTCAAGCATAATGCGATTATAAGAAAGCGTAAAATGATGTTTCCACTGCGGCTCATATCCTGATGCTTCAAATTAATACCTCTTAAAAGCTAAAACTAACCTTGAATGATCAAAACTACCTGAAAGCAGGTAGTTTTTAATAGGATAATTGCTGGTTTTCAGGTATTGAGTGGCGGAAAGATAGCCGCTAAATTCATATCAAATTTAAGTCTTATGAAAACCACCCTCATCCTTATCATTAGCCTGTTGGCTTTTACGGTACAAGCAACCGTTCGTACCGTTAGTAATAACCCGGCAAGCATTGCGCAGTTCAACACCATTCAGGCAGCCATTGATGCCAGTGCCGATAGCGATACGGTCTATGTGTACGGCAGTCCCAATACTTATGATGCATTTACAATTTTAGATAAGCGCATAACCGTTATCGGCCCAGGGCGCGCACCTGTAAAAAACCTGCCTTTGCAAGCTTTAATAAACGGGGCCTCCTTGCGTGATAGTCCGGCCGGAGGTAGCCCTAACGGCTCCGAACTACATGGTTTGGTATTCATTAATACGGTAACACTTAGTCGTAACCAGGTGGGCGGAGATTTGCCCGTAAATAATGTAAGGGTAATTCGTTGCCAGTTTAACAGCACAGTCAACTGGCAACTTAGTTCTAGCGGGCACCTGTTTGAAGGGAATTATTTTCTCTTTCAATTAAATTTCACAGGTACTTCAACCTATGAGAATTTTTTGTTTCAGAATAATACATTCTTCTTCAATGTAAGTTCCCTTGGTTCATCTACTCAAATAAACGGATTAACCAATAGTGTAAACGTACGCTTTGACCATAACCTGTTTTATAGCAATAACAACTCAGGAGGAAGCACGATTGCTGTTTTCGGCAGTAATTGTCGATTCCTGGATTTCTCCAATAACATCTTTAATCAGGCCAATGCGGGTTTAAATGTAAGCTTCAGCACATTTACCAATAATCTCACTAATAATGTTACGCTTAATTCTGCCAATGAAGTTTCTAATGCAACACCCTGGCTTGTAAGCAGTAATGTGGATGGGGGTGGGAATATTTCCAATCAAAATCCACAATTAGCAAGTCAAACTGCAGTTGATGCTGGAACTGTTTCTAATGCATTGGATTTGACCGTTACCGCAGGGCCGGCCATAGATGCCGGTTCCGATGGCAAAGACTTGGGATTATTGTTTGATGCAACGGGAAGTCTAAACTGGGCCAATAGTCGAAATGCGCGCTTGCCCAGAATTTTCAGCATGAACATTACAACACCTACGGTAAGCCCCGGTGGTAACATCAGTGTGACCATAGATGCGCGTAAGAGCAATTAAACTGGTAAATCAGCTGTAGCAAGAAATGTTACTTAACCTGTACCGGAAGAGTTTATACTGCATATTACTTGCTTGTGTATTTGCCATGCCTGCAAAACAAGCACATGCAC
>DAOLDI010000126.1:0-6445 GCA_035327445.1 Cyclobacteriaceae bacterium
AACCGGAACACCATCAATTAAAATCAATGTGTGGCGGTTGCGGCCACCCCGCATAAAGTAGGAAAGATTTGTTCCGGGCGCACCGAAATTGCCATCAATATGCAAACCAGGAACTTCGTTCAACACATCGCCTACCGTTCTACCGGTGTACCTTTGCAAATCTTCCTGATTGAGTTTAAAAATACTTTTACCTGTTTTTTCTTCAGGAAGTTCAAAACGTGTACCGCTTACCAGTACATCACTTAAAAACTCAGTGCGCAAAGAATCTTGCGCTTGCAGTTTGTTTGCGCAGGCAAGTGTGCCTATCGCCATCATGAAATAGATTTTTTTTCTCATAGTATTTTAAAATGTTTAACACTATGAGCTTTAGGATAGAGAATGAATAGCCGGGACAAGCCTTGCTTACTCATCGCCTTTCACCCGAAAGCTCTGATTGGTTTAATGCTAATGGCAGGTCTCCTGGCTTCTCCGACTTTTGCTACCTTCTCACCCCGATTGTGTCGCGGGCAATGGTTTAATTGCAAAAGCACAACTTCCTTTCAGAAGTCGGAGTTACAGTTGCGGGGACAGCTCCGGATTCATCACCGGTATTCCCTTTTAATCTTGCAAGCTTGCACAAGCTGCAAAAACCAATAACGGTTGCAAACTATAAAGATTTATTGAATTGTGCTTTATATTGCCCCATTATGATGATACGTAAGTCTATTTTTATTTTCCTTGTACTAATTTCATGCTCTAAAAAGAAGCAACCTGATGAGGCTAATCATACGCAGCGAACTACACTTCAATTAAAATATGCAGAAGGTTTTAAGGCTCATTATGAAGACAATAACATCTGGATCAGTGTAACACGGCCTTATCAGAATGCAGATAAAACTTTTAAGTACTTATTGGTAAAAAGAGGCAATCCTGTTCCGGAACATGATGAAGAAACTCAGCTTGTTTATATACCAATCGAAAAAATAGTATGTACTTCTACAACTCATATCCCCTTGCTTGATTACCTGGATGAGAGCGAGAAATTAATCGGATTCCCAACCACAGATTATATCAGTTCAGAAAAAACACGTGAGCTTGTTGATAAAGGCAAAGTTGTTGATTTAGGTATTGACCAGAGTTTAAATATTGAACTTTTGCTCTCCATTCAGCCCGATGTAGTTATGGCTTATACCATTTCAGGAAATTTGGGCCATTATAAAAAAATTAATGAGAGTGGAATTCCAGTCGTAATCAATGCAGAATATATGGAGACACATCCATTGGGCAGAGCCGAATGGATAAAGTTTGCGGCACTCTTCTTTGGAAAGGAGGCTGAGGCAGAAGCGGTATTCAATGAAATAGAAAAGACATATCTGCAAGCACAAAGCCTTACTGCCTATTTTGAACATAAACCAACTATAATGAGTGGTGTACTTTATGGAGATTCATGGTTTGTGCCTTCTGGTCAAAATAATGCAGCAATACTTCTTGCTGATGCGGGGCTTCATTACTTATGGTCTGACTTACCCGGAACCGGATTTAGTCCGCTAAGTTTTGAAGAAGTATTTTCAAAAGCACATGAAGCTGACTATTGGATTGGAGCGTCAGACTATAAAAGTTTAAGCGATATGTTGAAAGCAGACAGAAGATATGAGTGGTTTAAAGCTTTTAAAACTAAACAAGTGTACACCTATACCAACAGCATAGGTGCAAAGGGCGGTAATGAATATCTGGAATTAGGATATTTAAGGCCTGACATTATCCTGAAAGACTTGATTAAAATCACTTCGCCACAATCAATACCTGAGCATGACCTTTATTTTTTCAAACAACTACATTAAGGCATAAAAAAAGCCAACTGAATAATCAGTTGGCTTCCACGCTCTTTATTGTGTAAACTACACTTTAATTTCTACATCAACGCCACTGGGCAATTCTAGTTTCATTAAAGCATCTACAGTCTTGGCACTGTTTGAGTAAATATCAACCAAACGCTTATAGGTGCAAATCTGAAACTGCTCACGTGCTTTCTTGTTTACGTGAGGTGAACGCAACACAGTAAAAATTTCTTTCTCAGTTGGAAGTGGAATTGGCCCGCTTACAACAGCACCCGTTGCTTTTACTGCTCTTACAATCTTCTCAGAAGATTTGTCAACCAAATTGTGGTCGTAAGACTTTAATTTTATTCTGATCTTTTGGTTCATATGCGTTTAGTTAACGACTGCGCCTTTTACTTCTTCAATTACTTTATCTGCAAGGTTCTTAGGTACGGGTGCATAGTGCGAGAATGTTAGTGTTGCAGCCGCTCTGCCGGATGTAATCGTTCTTAAATCTGTTACATATCCGAAAAGTTCTGCCAGAGGAACATCAGCCTTTACCACTTGCGCACCGGCTTTATTGTCCATACCTTTCATGATACCTCTTCTGCGGTTCAAATCACCTGTTACAGAACCAGTAAACTCATCAGGAGTTACTACTTCTACAGACATAATGGGTTCCAACAACTGAGGACCAGCTTTCTTTGCTGCTTCTTTAAATCCAAGACGAGCAGCCAATTCAAATGAAAGTGAATCAGAGTCAACATCATGGTAAGATCCATGGAACAGACGCACCTTCATACTATCGATAGGATAACCTGCCAGCGGACCATTAGTCATAGCCTGTTCAAATCCTTTCTGTACAGCAGGGATAAATTCACGAGGAATAACCCCACCTACAATCTCGTTTGCAAATTCAAGACCCTGCTTACCATCATCACGAGGCATCAATTCAAATACAATATCAGCGAATTTACCTCTACCACCAGTCTGCTTCTTGTAAACCTCTTTATGCTCAACTGCTTTAGTAAGAGATTCTTTATAAGCCACCTGGGGCGCACCCTGATTAATCTCCACTTTGAATTCGCGCTTCAAACGATCGATGATGATTTCCAGGTGCAATTCACCCATTCCTCTAAGAATGGTCTGGCCTGTTTCGTGATCAGTATTTACTCTAAGCGTAGGATCTTCTTCTACAAGCTTAGAAATAGCCATACCTAATTTATCGGCATCAGCTTGCTTCTTAGGCTCAATTGCGTAACCAATAACGGGTTCAGGAAACACCATTGATTCAAGTACAATCTTGTGCTTTTCATCGCAAAGTGTATCACCGGTCTTGATATCCTTGAAACCCACTACTGCGCCTATATCACCAGCAGGTAATCTGTCTATTTGATTTTGCTTGTTAGCATGCATCTGGAATATACGAGAAATACGCTCTTTATTCTCAGACCTTGTGTTGAAAACATATGAACCTGACTCAAGTACACCAGAATAAGCACGAATAAAACAAAGTCGTCCTACAAATGGGTCGGTAGCAATTTTAAAAGCAAGTGCAGCAAATGGTTCTTTTTCGCTAGGCTTACGTGCTACTTCTTCTCCTGTATCGGGGTTAGTACCTATAATACTTTCTTTATCAACTGGTGAGGGTAATAACTCCATCACATAGTCGAGCATGGTTTGAACACCTTTGTTTTTGAAAGATGAACCACAAACCATTGGAACGATGTCCATATTAATGGTTGCCTTACGCAAAGCAGTTAAAATTTCAGCTTCGGTTATAGAGTTAGGATCTTCAAAGAATTTTTCAATTAAGGTATCGTCATACTCAGCAACTGCTTCCAACAACTTCTCGCGGTACTCGTTTGCTTCTTCAATCATGTCATCAGGAATAGGCACAACGGTATAAGTCATACCCATATCTTCTTCATTCCAGATAATTCCACGGTTGTTTACAAGATCAACTACACCTCTAAAGTTTTCTTCTGCGCCAATAGGCAGTTGCAGAGGAACTGCCTTGCTGCCTAATTTTTCTTTTACCTGCTTACAAACATTTAAAAAATCAGCCCCAGCGCGGTCCATCTTGTTAACGAAACCGATTCGGGCAACTTTATAATTATCTGCAAGACGCCAGTTTGTTTCTGACTGAGGTTCAACACCATCAACAGCACTAAATAAGAAAACAAGACCATCTAATACGCGTAATGATCTGTTAACTTCAACAGTGAAGTCAACGTGACCAGGCGTATCAATAATGTTTACATTGTATTTGTTGTCGCGGTAGTTCCAGAAAACAGTTGTAGCGGCTGAAGTAATGGTAATACCTCTCTCCTGTTCCTGCTCCATCCAGTCCATAGTAGCAGCACCATCATGTACCTCGCCAATCTTATGGTTAACACCAGCGTAGAAAAGAATACGTTCGGTTGTTGTAGTCTTACCTGCGTCAATGTGCGCAGCAATTCCAATATTTCTTGTGAATTTTAAATCTCTAGTTGACATGAATTTCTGTCATTAAAATCTGAAGTGAGAAAATGCCTTGTTAGCTTCGGCCATGCGGTGTGTATCATCTTTCTTTTTGATAGATGCGCCTTCACCTTTTGATGCGGCTAGAATTTCTGCTGCTAGTTTATCAGCCATGGTTTTTTCTCCGCGCATTCTGGCATACTGAATCAACCACTTAATACCTAAGTTTACTTTTCTGTCGGGCCTGATTTCTACAGGCACCTGGAAGGTTGCACCACCAACTCTGCGACTTTTTACTTCAACAGAAGGCATGACATTGTTAAGTGCCTTTTTCCAAATTTCTATGCCGCTCTCCCCGCTTTTCTTTTCTATTGTTTCGATAGCATCATAAAAGATATTGTAGGCAACGCTTTTCTTGCCTTCTTCCATCATATAGTTTACGAACTTAGTCACCAAAGTATCATTGAACTTAGGGTCTGGAAGTAAGTATCTCTTTTTAGGTTTTGCCTTTCTCATAAATCTTTAAACCGTATTGAATTATTTCTTTGCAGGAGCTGCACCAGCCTTTGGCCTTTTTGCTCCATATTTAGATCTTGCCTGTAAACGACCATTTACTCCGGCCGTATCTAAAGCACCACGGATAATGTGATACCTTACTCCGGGTAAGTCTTTTACCCTTCCACCCCTGATCAACACGATAGAGTGTTCTTGCAAGTTGTGGCCCTCACCAGGGATATAAGCGTTAACTTCTTTGCTGTTGGTTAGTCTTACCCTTGCCACTTTTCTCATGGCAGAATTAGGCTTTTTAGGGGTTGTTGTGTACACTCGGGTACAAACTCCCCTTCTTTGCGGGCAAGAATCAAGGGCTGGAGACTTTGACTTAGTTGTCAATTCCTTTCTCCCCTTACGAACAAGTTGCTGAATAGTAGGCATTTAATTCTTTTTTACTTTAAATTCTTTCTGCTTTAAAAAACAGGATTGCAAAGGTATAAAACAGAAATGTAGGATACAAAAGCCTTTAACAAAGATTTTTGTATCCTACATCTCATTTATCAGGTCATCAGGCTTCACCAACAGTGCCCCCAAAATTCATTGGAAATTTGGGCGAATCGTCAGTTTTTTTGATTGGACCAAAGTTGTTCTCATATTTATCGATATTATCCTTTAATGCTGCCAAAAGCCTTTTGGCGTGCTCAGGCGTAACCACAATTCTGGCTTTAACCTTGGCCTTGGGTACGCCCGGCATTAGTCTGATAAAATCAATCACAAACTCACTGTTTGAGTGAGCAATCATGGCCAGGTTGGAATAAATGCCTTCAGCAATCTCCTCCGTCAACTCAATATTGATCTGATTGGGGGCTTGTTGGGGCTTTTTCTTATCCTCTGACATAGAATTATTCTGCTAATTCTTTTTCCTTGGTACTATCTTCCTGCATCGCAACAGACATACGCTCATATTCATCCTGAGAGTAAACCATCAGGTTATTGAAAAGGCGCTGTCCGGTTCCGGCAGGTATTAAATGGCCAACGATTACGTTCTCTTTCAAGCCATTCAGCATATCTGTCTTACCTCTGATAGCCGCTTCGCTAAGTACCTTGGTTGTTTCCTGGAAGGAAGCAGCAGATAGCCAGCTTTCAGTTTTCAATGAGGCTTGGGTAATACCTTGAAGGGTTGGTTTAGATACCGCAGGAAGCGCATCCCTAACTTCAACTATCTTCATGTCTTTACGCTTAAGCGCAGAGTTTTCATCTCTCAACTCACGAGGCGTAATAATTTGGCCAGGTCTGAATTTGTCGGAATCACCAGCATCAACTACTACTTTCTTATCCAATACCTGGTCGTTCTCTTCACGGAATACAAGTTTATCAACCAATTCTCCTTGCAAGAAAATAGTGTCACCAGGCTCAAGAATCTCAACTTTTTGCATCATCTGGCTAACGATAGCTTCAATGTGTTTATCATTGATTTTCACACCTTGTAAACGGTAAACTTCCTGTATCTCATTCACCAGGTATTCTTGCACTGCAGTAGGTCCTTTAATAGCCAGGATATCAGAAGGTGTTATAGCACCATCAGATAAAGGTTGGCCAGCCTTCACAAAATCGTTATCCTGAACAAGAATGTGTTTAGAAAGCGAAACCAAATAGCGCTTCTGTACACCATCTCTTGACTCTATAAATATTTC
>DAOLDI010000127.1:0-6429 GCA_035327445.1 Cyclobacteriaceae bacterium
GAAAGACCAGTTCTGCAGATAGAACCTGTCAAGCTTCACCCTGGAACTCATCTGGTGGTATTTTCTGATTTCACCTCGGTAACCCATTGCCTGGGCTAATCCGGTAATACCGGGGCGCGCAGCATGTCTTTGGGTAAACTTATAAACCTTGTCCTGGTAGGCGGTATTTAAAGGAATTGGGTGCGGACGAGGCCCAACAATAGACATATCTCCTTTTAAAACATTGATAAATTGTGGAAATTCATCCAGACTGGTTCTTCTTAAAAATGCTCCTATGCGGGTAATTCTCGGATCATCTTTTGAAGCCCACTTATTGTCTGCCTCATCATTAACAACCATAGTGCGGAATTTATAGCACATAAATGGCTTAGTTCCTTTGCCATGCCTCCATTGCTTAAAAAAGACAGGCCCCTTAGACTCCAACTTAATAAATAAGGCAGTAATTGGATACAACCAGCTTAACACTAATACAATAACAGAAAGAGAAAAGGCTATATCAAAACCACGCTTTAAAAACCTGTTAAGCACACTATCCAAAGGAAGATCATTAATATCTACGATAGAAACATCTTCAAAACGGCTAAGTGTATAAGTCTTAAGCAGATCAGTATTAAACTGTGGAATCAGTTTTACTTTTTTCAGGTTATTATCTGCCAGGTTTACAATTTGCCTAAAGGAAAATCTGTCTACCTTTTCACTCACGTAAATTATATCCAGATTACGCAGATCTGCAGTAAAAAAATCTTTGATAGAGCCGAGAACCGGCAATTTAGATTTCTCAGCTCTTTCAGCTAATTGGTTATCATAGAACCCTTGGCAAACAATGCCATAGTGCGGCTTTTGCTTAAAAATCTCAAACAACCTCATGCCCAAAGAATCGTAACCCACAATTACTGCCCTGCGAATATTGCCGCCAAGTTTTCTGTATTGCACTAAAACCATATGTACAGCAATTCTGAAAAAACAGATATAAAAGAAAAGCTGAACAAAAAGTAAGGTTAGCATTTCACGGCTAAGACTGAATTGCTCATTGACCAACTTCAATACAGAAACTGCAGACCAGAAAACAAGCAACGTAATAAGTGCCCGCTTAAGGCTTGCCTGATAATTGATTGATCGTCCGATTTTATAGTCTTTAAGACTTACTGATACAAAAAGCCAAACTAGCAGGTAAAGTATAAAAGTGTTGAGTTGAAGACTCTGAGCATAAGCAGAATTAAATGGGTTATATCCAGCCATCAAAAAAGCTATGCTTAAAATAAGCAACTCAGAGCCGATAAATAGTATGGGAAAAATGGTGTAAAACCTCCTGCGCATGGATATTGAGCTATTTTCCACTTGAATATTCAAAATTAGGGCCAGTAATTACCGGCCTTTTAAATAATTAAGATACAACAAAAGTAACCCCAAGTATCAGATTGTTCAAAAATCCTATCCATTATTAAATTATCATCTAATGATTACCTTGGTTAAAATATGTCAGGCATATTTAATGTTGCTTATTATGATTCTGCAAGCTCCTGATTCAGATGGTTCAAAGCCCTCAAATGCCTCATTTTTAACTAAACTGGTAGTTTTATCCTATCTTGGCGTTTTATTTTGAATTACCTTAGACTAATGAGTAAAGTATTCTTTCGTTTTACAGCATTATGGGTGTTTGTAATTATTCTATTCGCTAATATACTGAATTACAATACTTTAAATGCGCAAACAATACCTGATATCTCCAGTATAAGCGTAGACGAGCTCAGCGATAATCAAATTGTAGAGCTTATGAATCGTGCTTCAGCAATGGGGTATACAGAAGATGACTTTATCAACATGGCCAGGGGGCAGGGCATGCCAGCAGCCGAATTGGCTAAGTTGAGCAAGCGAATCAAAGACATTCAAACTGCAAGAGTTGCACGTGCTCAATCCAATATTGGACAGCGTGACAGGAAGCAGTCTGACTTAGATGTTATTACCAATCGAAGGGCAGAGGCCGCACAAGCCGTAAATGCTTCTGAAATTGAAATTTTTGGACTCGGCTTTTTTACAAGTGCCGAAAAATTAAGCTTTGAACCTAGTCTTAATGCACCCCTCCTAAAAGGTTATGTACTCGGCCCTGGTGACGAACTATATATTGATATTTACGGAGCATCAGAACAGTATTATGAAGCCAAAATTGGTGCCGATGGTCGGCTTCTACTTCAAAACATTGGTCCCATCCAATTAACAGGCCTTACAATTGAACAGGCATCACAACGCATCAAAACAAAACTTGCTTCGGTTTATGCGGGCATGGCTGGCTCAAACCCCAACACATTTGTAAACGTGTCTTTGGGTAATGTTAGAACCATAAAAGTTAACCTGGTGGGCGAAGTTAGGATGCCCGGCACCTACACTGTAAGTGCTTTATCAAATGCATTTAACGCATTATACCTAGCCGGTGGGCCTAATACCAACGGAACGCTAAGAGCAATTCAGGTGTACAGAAACAATAATCTTGTTGCCACTATAGATGCTTATGAATATTTATTGCAAGGCAAGACTTCACAAAACGTTCAGCTTCAGGATCAGGATGTAATTATTGTTAATCCATTCATTGCACGTATAAGCATTACCGGAGCAGTAAAACGGCCCGGTATTTTTGAAGTGAAGGGAGAAGAAAACTTTAACACGCTTTTACAATATGCAGGAGGGTTTACTGATGATGCGTACCGCGAAAGAATTAGTGTGAGCCGTAATACAGATACTGAAAAAATTGTGTCTGACATTTTTAAAGATCAATTTCAATTATTTACTACGAAAGGTGGAGACATATACTATGTAGGCAAAATTTTAGACAGATACCAAAACAGAGTTCAAATTAAGGGTGCAGTTTTCAGAGAAGGAAGTTATGCCGTTACTGATGATTTAACCGTTAAAGAATTAATTAAACGTGCAGATGGCTTAAGGGGCGATGCCTATTTAAAAAGAGCATTGATAACACGCACGCAAGAAGATTTAACAACACAAACCCTGGCTTTTGATTTAGGCGCTTTAATGCAGGGACAGTTGAGCGATATAAAATTAGCTAAAGAAGATATTTTAACTATTGCATCTATTTATGATATACGTGAAGAGTTTTATGTTAAAATAACAGGCGAGGTAAATAATGGCGGAGTGTTTCCATATTCTGAAAACATGACGGTTGAAGACCTGGTACTATTAGCAAAAGGCTTGAGAGAATCAGCAACAGAATCAAATATTGAAATAGCCAGAAGAATTAAAGATCAAAACGCCAGAGATATTTCTGAAATCATAAACCTTAAAATCAATAAAGATTTAAGTCTTAACAGTACAGATAAAACGGTAAAGTTAGAACCCTTCGATCACGTAATCATTCGTCCAAACCCTAATTTCAAAACCGAGCGACTCATCAAAGTTGAAGGTGAAGTATTCTTCCCCGGAGAATATGCTATCAGGAATGTTAATGAAAGAATTTCTGATGTTGTGAAAAGAGCGGGAGGCTTGAATGAATTTGCGTATCCTAAAGGCGCTACACTCATCAGGTATACTGAGTTTTTTGAACGAGATTCTGAATTGGTAAAAAAGAGGGCCAACTTAAGCAAAGTACTTAACCGACTTGAACAGGATAACATTGATCTAACAGAATCAGAAAAACTATTTCTTGATCGCTTAGATAAAAAATTATTCAGTACAGAACTCTCAGATGCTGATACTGATTATGCAGCATTTGCAAAGCGTGAACGTTTGCTGGAGATTAGCCAGCGCAATGCACTATTTACTGATGTTAACATCAGAGAGATGGAAACCATTGGAATTAACCTGGAAGAAATTATGAAGAACCCTGGTTCCAGGTATGATTTAATTCTGGAAGAAGGTGATGTCTTGATCATACCAAAACAATTGCAAACTGTTAGACTAAGAGGAAAATTATTGTATCCTACTATCGTAAGGTATGAGGCGGGCAAATCAATGAAATACTTTATCAACCATGCCGGTGGTTTTGAAACACGCGCAAAAAGACGGCAAACTTATGTGGTGTATGCAAATGGTGAAGTTGCCAGAACAAGAAGCTTTTTATTCATCAAGAATTATCCTAGTGTAGAACCTGGTGCAGAAGTAATAGTGCCTGCAAAACCACCTAAATTACCCATGCAGTCAGGAGACATCTTAGGTATCTCAACCGGTTTGGCCACTTTGCTGCTTATTTTATCTCAACTTGACTTTTCTTCAGGACAATAATCAAAAAGATTCATGTCAGATCAACATCAATACATCCCCGAAGAAAAAATTACACTCAGGCAATTATTAAACAGGCTAAGTATTTGGTTTAACTATTGTCTCACAAATTTTAAGCTTATTGTAATCATTTCCTTGCTTGGAGGGCTTCTGGGGTATGCTTATACATTTAAACGACCCACTTATTTTGCTGAAACCACTTTTGCACTTGAAGAGGCTTCGGGTTTCGGGCTAAGTCAAGTTGCAGGGCTTGCTTCTGCTGCGGGAATTAATATTGGAGCTTTAGCAGGAGGAAGCAACGGTTTGTTCCAGGGTGAAAATATCATGCAATTATATACCTCACAGCGCATGATTGAGGAGACATTGTTAACTGAAGTAGAGTATGAAGGCAAAAAAGAAAAATTAATTTACACTTATGCCAGAGAAAGAAAGCTATTGAAAAAATGGGAGAAGAAACCATACTTGCAAAACTTATCTTTTGATATACCTCGCGAACAATTCACACATCATCAAGACAGTATACTTTTTAAGGCGTCAGAAGAAATAAGAGATAAATTTTTGGCAGTAAGTAAACCTGTACGCAGACTATTGCTCATTAGCGTAAAAGTTAGTTTCAAAGATCCGGTCTTCACCAGGCATTTTAATGAAGCCTTGGTTAAAAATGTAAATACTTTTTACCTGGAAACCACAACTGAAAAAACCGGAAGAAATGTAAATACTTTACAAGCCCAGGCAGACAGCATTAAGAATGTACTTGACCAGTATGTAACTGAAATGGCTTTAGCCATGGATGCCACTCCAAATCCCAATATCATTAACAGGAGTGCACGCGTACCTGCTCAAAAGAAACAAATGGATGTTCAATCTACTTTACTTGCCTATGGTGAAATTATGAAAAGTCTTGAAGTTGCAAAGCTCAACCACTTAAACAAGACACCTCTCTTAAAAATTGTTGATGCGCCAACACAATACCTGGATAATAATAAATGGAAATGGTACAAAGGTATAATCATTGGTTTGTTTCTGGGGGGACTTATTGCAGTTGTCTATTTTACTTCAAGATTAATATTTCAATCTGCACTTAATGCCGCTTAATACACAAAGCAAAACCTAAAAAGGCATGCAATTGCTCTTTGATCCTAAACGTCTATTCAATCATAAGTCTGTACAGAATTTTATCTCCCTGGGATTCATACAAGTCTCCAACATATTTATCTCACTAATCAGTATTCCACTTATCATTAATGCAATAGAAATTGATGAATTTGGACATGTAAATCTATCTCTTTCCATAATAATGCTGCTTAATGTATTTGTTAACTATGGATTTCATCTTAGTGGTCCTCGTGAAGTTGCCCTAAACGCTAATGATAAATTTCAACTTGGCACCATATTTTTTAAAAACACTTTCAGCAGATTTTTTCTTGCATCTGCAATTTGCCTTCTAATACTCATGTTAACCAGGTTTACGTCTGCATTTGAACACTATGAAATAATACTTCTGCTCTCTACAATTTTACTATTCTCAGAAGCGCTATTTCCAAGTTGGTTTGCACAGGGCCTGGAGCGTATGCCTGGCATCTCCGTTGCAAATCTTTGTAGTAAAATAATCTACTTATCACTTATACTCATTGCCATCAAAAAACCTGAAGATAGTAAATGGGTTAACTTTTCAATGGGTATATCGGCATTAACAGTAAATACTATTCTAATTGGTTATATTGTTATAAAATGGAATATTCCTTTTATTCAGCCCAGGCTAAAGGATATTTTTATTTCATTAAAAAGAAACTTTCTACTCTTTTCATCCGCACTTATAAGCCACATTTCTATCAGTAGTGGTGTAATCATTCTAAGTTTCTTTGCAAGCAAAACAGAACTAGGACTTTACGGTTTGGCAGAGAGAATTATGTTTGTATTGAGAATGTTTCCTGTACTTATCATTCAATCAATCTACCCGAATGCCAGTAAACTATATCAACAAAACAGAGATGCATTTTATGTCTTTCTTCGCAAAGTATATTTATCGACTATCGGGGCTTCATTAGTCATTTCAGTTTCAACAACACTGTTAGCTCCATGGATCATATTTCTGCTTTCTGGAGAATTCAGAGATGAGGCCGCAAAAATATTAAGATTACTTGCTTTGATACCATTTCTGGCAAGTCTTAACATTGCCAACATGATACTGGTACTTGTTTC
>DAOLDI010000128.1:0-6418 GCA_035327445.1 Cyclobacteriaceae bacterium
CATCACACTAGACAAAAAAAACGCGACTGAAGGTCTAATTAAAATTATTTTAATCGAAACGGATTATCAACCAAAAGTTGAAGAAAAAGTACGGGATTATGCCCGCAAGGCCAATATCAAGGGCTTCAGGCCCGGCAAAGTACCTGGTGGTGTAATCAGGCGCATGTATGGTAAGTCTATACTGGTTGATGAAATCAACAGCCTGCTTTCTGCATCGCTGAATACCTATATCAAAGACAATAACCTTAAACTCATTGGCGATCCGCTACCCAACAGTGATAAAGCAAATCATATTGATTGGGATAATCAAAAAGATTTTGAGTTTGAATACCAGGTAGGCATGGTTGCTGATTTTACCTGCGATGTTTCAGATAAGGTAAAAGTGAAACGCCATGTAATTGAAGTTGATAAAAAAGTGCTTGACGAAACATTGCAAGACGTACGTAAACAGTTTGGCGAAGTTTCTTATCCTGAAACAAGTGAATCCGGAGACGTATTAACCGGCATACTAAGTAATCAAGATGGTAGTTGGAGCAAAGAAGTGAGCATTGCTACGGATAAAGTTGAAAAGAAAGAACAAAAGAAATTTGCGGGTCTAAAGAAAGATGATGTTGTTAATTTCGAAATTCAAAAAGCTATCACCGATGAATATCTACTTGCACGTTTGCTTGACTTAAGTGTAGAAAAAGCTAAGGAAGCCAAAGGCAGCTACACCTTTACCATTAGCAGCATAAGCAGAAGTGCAGCTTCAGAAATGAATCAGGAATTGTTTGATAAAGTGTTTGGTAAAGATGCTGTAAAAACCGAAGAGGAATTTATCAATAAAGTAAAAGAAACAGTTGAAGGTAACTACAGCAGAGAATCAGATTTCATGCTGGAAAATGACATCAGAGAAACCTTGATCAAAAACACAAAAATTGAAATTCCTGAAGGCTTCTTAAAAACCTGGCTTAAAGCAACCGGTGAGGGCAAAATTACCGATGAAGTACTTGAGCGCGAATTTGAATCTTATAAAAAAGGTTTGCTTTGGGATTTAATCAGAAACAAAGTTGCTGAAGACAATAAGATTGAAATTGGTCAGGAAGAGATTAAGCAGAAAGCCAAAGAAATGATTGCAGCACAATTTGGAGGTGCCGCCATTATTGAACAATTAGGCGATAAGATGGATGCCATTGCAGAAAACTACCTCTCAGGCGAAAATGGCGAGAATTATATGCGCGTTTACCGCCAATTGCACAGTGAGAAAATAATGGGACTTATCAAGGAGAAAATCAGCATAAGTGATAAAAAAGTGAGTCTTGACGAATTCAAAAAACTGGCTCAGAACTAAATGCCATTTACAAGAGTTATAGGAAAGCCCTGGAATTTTACCGGGGCTTTTTAGTGATTGTCAAAATCTTTTATAAAATTGAATCGAAACAAATAAGTTATGAATATCAACAACGAATTCAGAAAATACGCAGTGCATCACCTGGGCATGAGTGGTAATACTGTAGACAGCTATGCCAATAAAATTCAAGACATGACACAATACGTTATTGAAGAACGCCCCGGAAACTTCAGAGCTATTGATGTGTTTACCCGTCTCATTTCAGACAGAATAATTTTCCTTGGTCTGCCTGTGGATGATCAGATTGCCAACTTGATTACTGCCCAGTTACTGTTCCTGGAATCAGCTGACCCTAAGAAAGACATTATCATGTATATCAACAGCCCCGGAGGATCTGTTTATGCAGGTTTGGGAATCTATGATACCATGCAATACGTAAATCCTGATGTGGCTACCATATGTACAGGTCTAGCCGCCTCTATGGCAGCCGTACTTTTGGCATCGGGTACAAGTAAAAAGCGAGCCGGACTTCCACATGCAAGAATAATGATTCACCAGCCCATGAGCTCCATGCAGGGCCAGGCAAGTGATATGGAAATCTCGCTAAAGCAAACGCTTGAAGTTAAGAAAGACCTCTATAACATTCTGGCTAAGCACAGCGGACAAAACTTCGACAAAATTGAAAAAGATTCAGACCGCGATTATTGGATGAGAGCATTAGAAGCAAAAGAATACGGTTTAATTGATGAAGTGCTTGAACGCAAAAAGTAATTAGGCGATTTTAATATTTTAAATAGGTAATAATGTGGTAAATTGCAGCCTAACTGGCTGATAAACTGATTATTCCACTGATTTAAGAAATAATGGCTGAAGTAACCTGCTCATTTTGCGGATGAAATAAAAAAGATGTAGACCTGATGATCTCCGGTATACATGCGCATATCTGTGATAAATGTGTTACACAGGCCAATCAAATTCTGCTCGAAGAAAAAAAGACCAAGACTGAGGGAGGTAAAACACCCAATTTTAAACTGGTAAAACCCAGAGACATGAAGAAGTTTCTGGATGAATATGTAATTGGGCAGGATGAAGCTAAAAAAATTATTTCTGTTGCAGTTTACAATCACTACAAACGTTTGATGCAGCGCAGATCTGATGATGATATCACCATTGAGAAATCAAACATCATCATGGTGGGCGATACCGGAACAGGTAAAACATATTTAGCCAGAACATTGGCAAAAATTTTACAGGTACCTTTTTGTATTGCAGATGCTACTGTGTTAACAGAAGCTGGTTACGTAGGCGAAGATGTTGAAAGCATTTTAACCCGCTTGTTGCAGGCAGCCGATTATGATGTTGAAGCTGCAGAACGTGGCATAGTGTATATTGATGAGATTGATAAAATCGCCCGTAAGTCAGACAACCCCTCAATTACACGCGATGTAAGTGGTGAAGGTGTACAACAGGCTCTGCTAAAATTGCTTGAGGGTACTTCTGTAAACGTACCCCCGCAAGGTGGCAGAAAACATCCTGATCAGAAGATGATTACCGTTAACACAGAAAACATTCTTTTCATTTGCGGTGGTGCTTTTGAAGGCATACAAAGAATAATTAAGAACAGGTTAAATACAAGGCCTATCGGTTTTGGCTCCGGACAAAATGTAGATTACAGTTCAGAAATTGATCAGGATAATTATCTGCAATACGTTACCTCTCAGGATTTAAAATCATACGGCCTTATTCCCGAATTAATTGGCCGCTTACCTATTGTGTGTTTCTTAAATCAGTTAGATAAATCTGCCTTAAAGAGAATTCTTGTAGAGCCAAAGAACAGCCTGGTGCTGCAATATAAAAAGCTGTTTGAAATGGAAGGCGTTGAGCTTGAATTCAAAGAAGGTGCTTTGGATTTTATTGTAGAAAAAGCAATGGAATTTAAATTAGGTGCAAGAGGTTTAAGGTCAATCTGCGAGGCAATCATTAACGATGCCATGTTTGAAATTCCTTCAGAAAAAACTTCTGATAAGCTTGTGATCAATAGGTCTTATGCAGAAGAAAAATTCAACAAATCACATTATAGCAAGTTAAAGGTAGCCTGATATATTTTTCAGGCTTTCAGGTAGCTCAACATCAGTTTGGCAGTATTGTCTGATGCAGAACCTGTATCTAATTGATTGTAGATGCTATCATAATTGCGCATCATCTCTTCTCTGTAAGATGAATTCTCTACCAGCCGCTTAACTTCGTCTGCTATTTGTGTGGCAGTACAATCATCTTGCAATAATTCTTTAACCACAGCTTTGTTCGCTACCAGGTTTGGCAATGAGATATAATCTACTTTCACCAACCTGCTGCCAATGGCATAATTAAATGTACTTGTTTTATAAACTACAACCTGTGGTACTTTAAAGAGCGCAGTCTCTAAGGTTGCGGTGCCTGATGTTACAATGGCAGCATCTGCTGTGCAGAGTAAATCATAAGTTTGTTCAAATACAAGCTGAACATTTTCGAGTGATTTAACACCAGCATATAATTCTTGAGGTAAAGTTTTGACTGCTGCCACCACAAAATGATATCGCTTTTGCATTTGTGCTACTTTCTTCAGTTCAGGTAAAATGCGAATTAGCTCCTGTGCTCTGCTGCCGGGTAATACAGCAATCACCTTTTTGCTATTGCCATTTACCTGAGTTCTGAAATTTTGAGCTGGCAAAAATTGTTTGACAGCATCCAATACCGGATTGCCCACATAATCAACCTGCCAGTTATACTTCAGGTAAAACTCTTTCTCGAAAGGTAGAATCACAAACATGCGATCAACCAGTTTTTTTATTTTTCTGGCACGACCCTGGTTCCATGCCCAAACTTTCGGACTGATATAGTAGAATACCTTAATCCCCTGCTGTTTCAGAAATTTGGCTATCCTCAAATTAAATCCACCAAAATCAATCAGAATAACAACATCAGGTTTGTATTGCAAAATATCCTGCCTGCAATGTTTCATCAATTTAGACAAACGCCAGATGTTCTTCATTACTTCCCAAAGGCCCATCATGGCCAGTTGATTGTAATGCAACACCAAATCAGCACCTGCTTGCTGCATGTCATCCCCACCAAAGCATCTGAATTTTGCTTCCGGGTCATGCCGATTCAAAGCCCTTATCAGGTTTCCACCATGTAAATCTCCTGAGCGCTCACCGGCAATTAAGTAATACTTCAAATTGTTTGTGATTTGTTGATCTGTGAATCTGCTGCTATCCTCCGTAATACTCCACAAAATTTCGTGGCGTTTCATACAAGGTAATTTTATGTAAGCTGGCGGTGGTACTGATTGAAGGTAGTTTCGCTTCCAGTATTTTCCATATCTCAATTATCAATATTTCACAACTGCACATTTTACCGCGCATAAAGTCAACATCCAGGTTTAAATTTTTATGGTCAAGTTTATCAACAACCTCCGCTTTTATCAATTTGCTTAGCTTTTTCAGGTCAACCACAAAACCTGTGTCAGCATCTGGCTCACCTTTTACAGTTATGATAAGCTCAAAATTATGGCCATGCCAATTCTCATTGGCACAGGGGCCAAATACCTCTTCATTGTGTGCGCTGCTCCAGTTTGGATTATACAGCTTATGAGCTGCATTAAAGTGTTCTTTTCTGCTTACGTAAACCATTTTTATTAGAAATCGCTGCAAATATACTTGACATTGCCTAAACCTTAAAAAGCTTAAATTGCAGTCAAAAAAGCATGATTGTAGTTACCGGTGCCGCAGGCTTTATTGGCAGCAACCTCATTAAAAGGCTGAATCAGGATAATTTCAATTACATCATCGCCGTAGACAAGTTTGACCGCGAGGATAAAAACAAAAACCTTCTGGGACTCAAAATCAAAGAGCAGGTTGACAGAGATCATTTTTTCGATTGGCTAGATCAAAATCAGGAGCAGGTAGAATTCATTTTTCATATTGGTGCCAGAACAGATACCACAGAATTTAATTGGGAAATTTTTCAAAAGCTTAATGTTGATTACAGCAAGCGCATCTGGCAAAGCTGTGTTAAATATCAGCTTCCATTAGTTTATGCCTCATCAGCTGCTACTTACGGTTTAGGTGAACTTGGTTATGATGATGACGAAAGTAAGCTTTCATCACTTAAACCGCTTAATCCATATGGTGAATCAAAACAAGTATTTGATCTATGGGCCCTTGAACAAGTGGATAAACCTTTCTTTTGGGCAGGTCTGAAATTCTTCAATGTATATGGACCCGGTGAATACCACAAAGGCAGAATGGCTTCTGTTGTTTGGCATGCTTTTAATCAAATCAAACAAAGCGGTGGAATGAAATTATTTCGCTCGCACAATTCTGCATATAAGGACGGTGAACAAATGCGCGATTTTATTTATGTAAAAGATTTAGTAGAGGTATGTTATTGGCTCATGCCCCATCGAAAGTCTAGTGGCATCTATAACCTGGGAAGCGGACAAGCAAGACCTTTTCTAGATTTAGCAAAAGCAACTTTTAAGGCCATGGGTATGCAGGAGAACATAAGTTTTATTGATACACCTGAAGACATCAGAGATAATTATCAATACTTTACCGAGGCCAATATGAACAAGCTGCGTTCTATAGGGTATCAAAAAAAATTCCACACCCTCGAAGAAGGTGTGGAAGATTATATTTCCATGCTACTGTAAAATCAGAGCGTGTCTACAAAGGCAAAAATTTTAGCAAGGTCTTCTTCGAATTTGTAAATTAATTTATTTGCTTTTACATACTCTTCAATTTGTTTCTCTTTACCCGGAAACAAAGCAAGTACCGATTTTTTATTGGCCTTTAATAAACCAGAATTATTCTCCCCAATTACGTAACACAATTCTTTTCTGTCTGAAATAACTTTGCTTGCTACCGAACCGTAAGTAGCGTTAGGGTCATTTACTATTTCTTTGATGTGTTTCTTCAGCAGGTAAATATTACCTCCATATAAAACCTCAAAATAGTTTTTTGGGGTAAAGCCTGGCACAGTAAAGCCATTTTTAAATACATAATTTTTAGGCGCACCATTATAAGTCTGATAGGTAAACTCACGAAC
>DAOLDI010000129.1:0-6384 GCA_035327445.1 Cyclobacteriaceae bacterium
TACCAGGTCTTTATCTAATAACTTATGGCTGTATTCTTTTCTTAATGATGAAATATCTTTCATTTAACTAATATAATTTGTTCCTGAAGCCTGGCTGTATTTTATTGGTCAAATATTGTTGAATTAAGCCATAGTAACAATCAAAACCAAAATCCGTTTTTACCAACATGTCTGAAATCGATTTTTTTAAATACAGCAATCAACTAAAGCCAGAAAAAGGCAGGTTACTGATTTCAGAGCCTTACCTGGCAGATCCAAACTTTGAACGTACCGTAATATTATTGTGCGAGCATAATGAAGATGGTTCTTTTGGCTTTGTTATGAATAAGCCTTCACTGGTAAATGTAAATGAACTGGTTGAAGACCTAGCCCAGATTGAAAAGATGGTCTATGTGGGTGGTCCTGTTCAACAAGACACCTTGCATTATATGCATCGCTTCAGTGACCTGGAAGATGCTATTCAAATATTGGATGGAGTTTACTGGGGTGGCAACTTTGATATGCTGATGGATAAAATAGAAACACAGCAATACCCTTTGGATGAGATCAATTTTTATCTGGGTTATTCGGGTTGGTCGGCCGGACAACTGGAAACTGAATTAGCAGAAGAAACCTGGATAGTGAGTGATAAAATTGATGAAGATCTGCTCTTCAATACCGACTCTGAAGGCATGTGGAAAAAGGCACTGGGCCTTTTGGGGGGTAGATTTACCGTTTATTCAAATTATCCACGCGACCCGAGACTGAATTAAAGCATTTTACTACTTTTACGATAGTTTTTTTGAACGATTCAGGCATGAATAAAGCGACAGGAAATAGTGAGGTGGAGGAAAAGATCGTTTCAGGCGATGGTCTGGTGAATGAAGAAGCAAATTCACCGGTAAACTCAGGCGAGGTCACGCAGGAAAAGTCCGACACAACAGCAGATGATCAACACGAACACCCCGAAGAGCATCATGAAGATGAGCTGAGTTTCGACCTAACTGGTAAGGGCAAATCAGAAATGCTGCTTATGTTGAAAGATCTTTTGAAAGAAGATAATTTCAAAAGGATTGATCTGGGCATAAAGGAACTCAAGTCGCATTATGATGAGCTGCAAGAGCAGGAAAGAAAGCTTGCACTCGAAAAGTTTGTAGCTGAGGGTGGGGCAGAAGCTGATTTCGACTATCGTGCTGATAAAACTGATATTGATTTCGATGCCAATTATAAACTGCTGAAAGATCGCAGAAATAAGTACTTCAAAGAACTGGAAGAAAAGAAAAGCAATAACCTTGTTCGCAAACAAGAAGTGCTCGAAAAACTACGTGCCTTTGTTGATGCAGAAGAAACCAATATCAGCTTTGATAATTTTAAAAAGCTGCAGGAAGAATGGAAGAGCATTGGCAATGTACCTGCTGCACAAGCCAGAAGTCTTTGGGCAAATTATAAAGCCCTGGTTGATCGCTTTTATGATAACCGAAGCATTTATTTTGAGCTGAAAGAATTAGATCGCAAAAAAAACCTTGATGCAAAGCTTGAGCTGTGTCAGCGTGCTGAAAATCTAAACGCTATTGAGTCCCTTAAAGACGCGGTAAAAGAATTAAACGAATTACACCACGAGTTCAAGCATGTAGGCCCTGTACCTGCTGATGAACAAGAAGCAGTTTGGCAGCGCTTTAAAGCAGCCTCTGATGCTATCTATGCTAAAAGAGATGCCTTTGTGGCCGATCTGCAAAAGGAACTGAATGTTCACCTGGAAACCAAGCGGGCCATATGCAATGAAATTGCTGCTTTTGCTGATTTCAACTCAGACCGCATCAAAGATTGGAACCAAAAGACAAAAGAGGTACTTGAACTTCAAAAGAAATGGGAGGCTGCAGGTGCAGTACCCAGAAGCAAGGCGAAGGATATTAACAAAAAATTCTGGTCTGCTTTTAAGCAGTTTTTTAACAACAAAGGATTGTTCTTCAAAAAACTTGATCATGAGCGTGAGGCTAACCTGAAGTTAAAGCAAGAACTGGTGCAGCAAGCTGAAGCATTAAAAGAAAGTAAAGAATGGGAGAAAGCTGCAGCTGAATTTAAGGCCTTGCAAAACAAGTGGAGAGAAATTGGCCCTGTGCCTGAGCGTCTTCGCGAGAAAATTTATGCTGATTTTAAAGCTGCCTGCGATTATTTCTTTGTGCAGCGCAGAACAGTTAGCGGAGAGAAAGACCAGGAGTTTAAAAAGAACCTGGAAAGTAAACAGCAGATTGTTGATGAGTTGAAAAAGTTGGCTGCTGAAGGAACAGGAACGCCTGATCAGTTCAAGAACCTGGCAGCTGCTTTTGAAGCCGAAGGTTTTGTGCCGCGCAAACATATACAACGTATCAGACAGGCATTTAATGAAGCGGTAGAAGTATTTATGAATAGCCTGACTTCTCTTTCTGAAGCGGACAAAAACATGCTGATGGTAGAAGTGCAGATGATGGGATTAAAGAATGATCCGCGTGCTAAGCAGAAGTTGATCCAAAAAGAGCAGATCATCAGGAAGAAAATACAAAAGGTAGAGAACGATTTGGCCGTGTGGAAGAATAACCTGGAGTTTTTTGCACATTCCAAGAATGCCGATAAGTTTAAAGATGAATTTAATGGTAAAATAGAGGATGCGGCACAGCAACTGACGCAGTTAAAGCATCAGCTAAAAATTTTACGCATGAGTTCCTGATAATTTGGAAAATCAGGAATCGGGACTATTTTTGCGCTCCTTAATTGGGGATTAGGCATTAGCTTTTCAATTATCCAATGCCAAATACCTACAAAAGCCTCCTTAGCTCAGCTGGTAGAGCAACTGACTTGTAATCAGTAGGTCGCTGGTTCGATTCCGGCAGGGGGCTCAACTCGGGAAGCACTTATCAATTTTTGATAGGTGCTTTTTTTATTTCTCAATAAGTCGCTGGTCCCCTGCCTGCCGAAGCGGCAACGCAGACAGGAATTCCGGAAATTAAAAATACGCTGATGCACATACAGTTTTACTAATGTTTATAGCTGCATTAGCTTCAGTCCAGGCAGGCCTCCGCTTCAATTTCTACCAGGTAGCCTTCGCCTACCAATCTGGCTTCTACTAAGGTATTGGCGGGCTGTATGTCTTTGAATATTTCTCCATGGGCACGGGCAACAGCTTCCCAATCGTTTACATTGTTTACAAATATTCTTGTGCGCAACACATGGTTTAAACTTCCGCCAAATGATTGCAGTACAGCTTCTATCTTATCGATGATGAAATGCGTTTGTGCGGCAGGGTCATTACCGCCAATCATTAATTTACTATGTGTGGCGGTTGTGCCTGAGATGTGAATGCGATTTCCATCTTTGATGGCGCGGCAAAAGCCTGCCAGCTCTTCCCAAACTGTTCCGCTAAAAACCTGTTGTACGCCATTGGCTTTTTGTTGCACTTCAAATGGCTTGGGTATGCTCTCTAAGTGATGACTCAAATCTCCGCTTGCAGTAAGAAAAGGTGCTTTACGGTATTCATCTCCGCAATCTCCGGGTATGGGTTTTAAAGCTTGCTGCGCCTGGCGCATCATGTCAATATCATCTGCAGTTAAATTTATTTGTAAGAGCTTCAGGTTTTCGGCTATATGTTCACTTTGGGCTAAACGTGCGCCAATAATTACAGCGGCAACATGCGGATTTTCAAATACAAAGCGGCTGGCCATATTGGCCATAGATACCTGGTGTTTTTGTGCCAGCTGATGCAGGGTTTGCAAGAGGTTTTGGAAAACATCCCAACCGCCTGCGGCATCAATAAATCTTTTGTATTTCATTTCAGACCAGGTGCTGAGTTGCTCAATACTTGGTTCAGTTTTTCCCAGCCATTTGGCTGTTAGAAATCCACCGGCCAATGTACCATAGGCGAGTAGCTTTACACCATACTGTTCGCAAACAACTTGCATATTTCCTGCTGCACGCTGATCGAGCAGGGAATGACTAACTTGATTGCTCACAAGCGAAATGCCCGAAGCAAGTGCAATGCGCAAATGGGCTGCATCAAAATTGGTGAGACCAATGTGTTTGATCAGCCCTTCATCTTTCAATTCTTTCAGGTAAAATAAAGCATCCAGCCAACTGGGATCAGGATAATGCCAGGCATGAAACTGCATCAGGTCTATGCTGTTTTGTTGCATGCGTTGCAAGGCAGTGTTTACGGCAGCACGCACATCATCGCGTGTTACTTTGCCGGGTTTAGGCACCCATTTGGTAAACAACTGCGCTTGCTTACCCAGTTGATTTTCATTTTTGAATTTACCTGCAATGATTTCGCTAGTGCCATAATGATCGGCCATATCAAAAGCAGTAAGTCCGGCCTGCACGTATGCTTCCATGGCCTTGCTTGTTACATCAGTTGCTAAACTTTGGCCATGTCTTTCCATATCGGCTATTTGCCACAAGCCGGTAACAATGCGCGAAATTTCTAATCCGGGCGCAAGGGTAATGCGTGTTGTCATCATTCTTCAGGAAGTTTTGTAAAGATTATTTTCTTGTTCGCTAATCTTTTCCATTTATAAAAAAACACAAGACTGCCCAGCAGCATCACCATTAACCAGATGGGTGTGGCATGAAAATACCAGGCAGCCGTATTAAGACTTAAATCTTTATAGATGTGAATGGCCAGGAAAAATGAAAGCAAGATCGTACCCACCCATCCAATTGTTTTTTGCCATTTGCGCTGCCTGATCATTTTAATCTCTTTGGCCAGTTCTGGATTTATGCGGAGTAGTGTTAAAAGTGTAATGCACATGAGCAGAAAGTTGACCATCATGGAGATGACCATGATATCAATACCCAGAAAAAAATCGCCTGCAAAGTGCGAACCTAACACGCCAATACTGGCCATGGCACCTGCAGCGATAAGCGCTGCATAAGGCGTGTGAGTACGTGGATGAATTTTAGCAATCGATTTTGGAAAGATGCCATCATGTGCCCAGGCAAACATGAGGCGTGAAACCGCCAGCAGCATGGCGGGCAAATCATTAATCAAAGCAATGGCTGCACCGATTAAGATGGCCACGGTTAATCCTGCAGGAATAACATAACGCAGCAGTCCGGGTGCAGAGATATCTTTTTCAATGGCTTCAGCTGCTACAAAACTCCAGGGTACAACATGGTAAACAGCGGCAGAAAAGATTAAGTAATACACACCCACACCTGTAATGGCAAGTATGATGGCTTTCGGAAGATTGCGTGCAGGATTTTTCGCTTCACCTCCGGCTTGCGCAATGGCATCGAAGCCGATAAAACTGGAGAAGAGCAGGGCAGATGCAGAGAGAAAAAGCCTGAAGTCGAATGGAACGCTTTCAACAAGCACAAAGCTTCTGTTTTCTTTGGCCTGCAAGCCGGCAAGAAAGTCATGCGCAGTAAAACTGAATCCGCATACGATAACAATTGAACCCAGCACCAGCATCAGCAACATCATGGGGATAAGTGTTCTTTCGTACCACTTTGCTCCGCGAAGGTTAACGTAAACAAATAACCAAATGAGTGATAGGGAGAGACTAACACGAATCCAGCCGATGGCTAAATACATGCTCAGGGTTTCCCATTCCAGGTTTATTGTGATATCATGAATGAAAGGCACTACAATGTACGCGATTACACCAATCACAATCGATAAACCAAACCACTGTGAAAAGCTGGCTACAAAACCCAGGTAAGGGTGTAAACCACGGCTGGCATAAATGTAACTTCCACCGGCACGGGGCATGGCAGAGGCTAGCATGGCATAAGCAAAGGCAGCGAATAATGCGGGTATGGCTGCAAAGACAAAAGCGGGCAATACATAGGGACCAATACCCGGTACATTGCGTTGAATCATGAAGGGAACAACATTGATGGAAGCGCCCATCATGGAGCATACCCCTGTGGCTGTTAAAGCAAACAAGCCAAGTTGACGACTTAATCCCGGACTTTGTGCCATAGCAATTTGCTTATATGGATGTGCAGAATGGTTGCAACTGATTTTATTGTAAAGCAGCAGGCAGTAAACCCGGTTCGCCCGTCATTTGCCAATGCCCCAGTGCAATAGGAATATTGCCGATGGCATTTAACTGATCAAAGAAATCTTTCAGTTCAAATGCTTCAGCTTTTGATTCTTTCATCTTAGCATAATCGGCCATGGTTTGTTCCAATAAATATTTACCGGTTATGTAGCTGGTGCCATAACCGGGCTGTCGCAAGTACAAGTGCTGTTCAAAAATTAATAAGTCTTTTTCTGTTTTCATCCAGCCACGGGGCGTGTATTCACTGTGTATATATCCGGCTTCTTCCATCGTCATTTCGTTGGCGTGTGCATACAAAGATCCCAAACCGCGTGCAGCACGTTGGGCAATCATGATGTACACAATTTCTTTCACGCGCGGATCATCATCA
>DAOLDI010000130.1:0-6342 GCA_035327445.1 Cyclobacteriaceae bacterium
GTTTTCCATAAGCAATGTTTTCTTTTATGCTGCCACCAAAGAGAATTAATTCTTGTGGCACTATTCCTATATTTTTTCTGTAAGCTTTTAAATCAATATCTTCAATATTAATACCATCAACTTTGATACTACCAGAGCTGGCTTTGTAAAATCTCGACAATAAATTAATGATGGTAGATTTACCCGCACCGCTGTGACCAACCAGGGCAACTTTTTCACCCGCTTTGATATTGAGGTTAATACCATGCAATACGGCAGTTTCCTTTCTTGATGGATATGAAAAGACAACCTCTTCAAAGCTGATATTTCCTTTTGCGTTGAAATGTTGAATATCAGTTGGTAATTGTTCTTCTTCCTGCGCCAGAATTTCCAACAACCTCTCAGAAGCGCCAATGGCGCGTTGTACTTGTCCATAGATATCACCCAAGCCAGCCATAGAGCCCCCGATAAATATGGTGTACAAAACAAATGAGGTTAATTCACCAACAGTTATTTGACCCGATTCAATTTGTAAAGCACCAAACCACATTACACCCACTATACCTCCGAAAATGGCCAAAATAAAAAATGAAAAAAAGAAACCACGGTAACGGGCAGTTTGCAAAGCAATACGAACTGATTCAAGTAAAGCGTTTTTGTATCGGCCAGACTCATACTTTTCATTGGTGAAAGATTTTACAACCGTAACCGATTGTAAAGTTTCTTCAACAATTACATTGGCTTGTGCCAGTTTATCCTGCGTCTTTTTTGAAAGCCCGCGAATGTATTTACCAAAAAACAAGGCTAATACCACCAGCACCGGAAAAGTGGCCAGCATAAATAAGGTAAGCTTTGGCGCCAGGAAAAAAATTACACTTACACCTGCAATAAGCGTTAGGCTTTGTCTTAATAGCTCGGCCAGGGTAACGCTAAAAGTATCTTGTAATACGCTTACATCAGCCGTTATACGGCTAACCAATTCACCCACCCTGCGCTGATCAAAAAAAGGCATGGGTAGTGCGAGAATCTTATCAAAAATTGCATGTCTTAAATCTGCCAGGCTTCGCTCACTTACACGCGCAAAAGCATATACCCTTGTGAAGGAAAAGACACTCTGCAAGAGCAAAATGCCCAACAGCACCAGGGCAATGTTATTTACACTGTTGATGATGAATTCACCTTGCCCCGAGGCAACGTCCAATAACTTACCCGCAAAAAAGGGGAAGCTAAGTAAGGTTAAACTGGAAAGCGCCAGGCTAAGCATACCCAGCATAAAAATCCATTTATAAGGCAGTACATAAGAAAATATACCCAAGAGCTTGCGCAGGTTTTCTTTGTTAAATGCCCTTTTATCTTCCGGATTAAGTGGTTCGCCTCTGGCCATAAATTGAAATTGAATACAAATTTAACCCGAGCCCGCACTGAATTGTTACTTCAGATGAAGAATATGCTGGATTAAGTTAATTAGCTACCGATGAATGCAGGCTCTTATTATATTTAAGACATGGAAAACATGAACAGATTATTGCTTTGTTTGGATGGCTCTGAAACCGACAGGGCTGTGCTCAGATACACCTCTTTTTTGTGTGATTACATCAAGCCCGAAAAAATATACTTCCTGCACATTGCCCGCTCATTGGATCTGCCCAATGATATAAAAGAAAAATATCCGGATCTATTAGCGCCTGTTGATGAATCTATTTCTCGCGTCTTGCAAGAAAGCATCAAGGCACACTTTACTTATGATGGCTGCGAGAAAGAAATTGAAGTAAGAGAAGGAAACCCTACCGAGCGTATTTTAAAATACAGCCGCCAAAAAGACATCGACCTGATGATTTTTGGCAAAAAACAAAAAGATGGTGATGGGGTATTGCCAGGCAAGCTTGCACGTTTGGCGAATGCTTCGCTCTTGTTTATAACAGAGCATACAGCCATACAGCTTAAAAGAATTTTTACGCCAATAGATTTTTCATCTGCATGTGTAATGCCTTTTAGAATAGCGCAAGCCTTGGCAGCCAACAGCAAAGCAAAAGTTACTGCACAACACACCTATGTAGTTCCAAGTGGTTATCATAAAACCGGAAAATCATTTGATGAATTTGCCGAAATTATGAAAGGACATGCACAAAGAGATTTTGCGAACTTCATCAGGCAAAATCAATTTGAGGAAGTTGATTGTATATTCTCATTAGACCAGGAAGACTCAGCAGCCAAAGCTATTTATAATGCAGCCAATGAAGTGGCGCCAGATTTAATCATCATGGGATCGAAAGGAAGAAAAGGCGCAGCCGGTTGGATACTGGGTAGTGTGGCAGATAAAATGACACGCATTCATTATCCTTATAACTTGCTGATCATAAAAGACAGAAAAGAGAACCTCAGTTTTCTTGATGCCTTGATGAAGGTTTAGACTTATTAGCCAATCACTTAAAACTCAGTTTGAAGTAAATGAGCATGGCGCTTAGCGCGCAGATAATGCCATTGGCAATAATTACCGGCCAAAGCATTAATGATACGCCATAATACAACCACACAAGTGTACTGGTAAAAACAATCAGCATCATGACCAAACTTAAATCTCCTGCGCTTTTGCTTTTCCAGGTTTTATAAACCTGAGGTAAAAAAGTTATGCTGCTTAACAGGGCACCGGTATGCCCGGCAACTTCAATCCAATCCATGCTGATTTATTTTATTGTGATGAAATAATTTCTCCGGCAATGCGGTAGTAGGTAGAATCTCCCAAAATCATTTTTTGCTTACCCTCAATCAGATATTTTTTTAATAGCAATTGATTATTGATTATATCGAACTCAAGCAAAATTTCTTTATCGTTTACAAACACGCGCGTTTCTTCTTCAATGCTAGCTCGTATTCTTCTGATTTCATTAACATCATTCAGGTAGTAGATCTTCAATGATTTTACCGGCAAGTCATTCTGCAATTGGTAAGTTTTGAGTTTAAGATTGCTGTTGAGATCATCTGATATTGAAATCTTAAATGCATTGCTGTAAGCAGGCTTGTTAATATCTGCCCGCCTGATGATGTCAAGCTCTCTGGCCCAGCCGGCACTGTCTAATGATGTGCTGCTGTGTTCTTGCACACCGTTTAAGCTGGCTGTCTTTTCCAACACAAAATTACCGGCAGCAAGTTGAGCAACCTGTGCATTAACCAGGCTGTCGATACTGAAATAATCTCCGCGTTGTATGGATGACTGATCAATACAAGCCATTAAAAGGCTTAGTAAAACAAGAATAGTTATGAGGCTACTTTTCATCCAGCAATACATTACCTGTCATTTCATTGGGGATGTTAATGCCCATTAAAGTCAAAATAGTTGGCGCCAGATCTCCCAGCTTGCCATCTTTCAACTGACCTTTGTAATCTTTATCTGCAAGTATGCAGGGCACAAGGCTTGTAGTATGGGCTGTGTTGGGGCTGCCATCTTCGTTAATCATGCAATCGGCATTACCATGATCTGCAATGATAATGGTGCTGTAATTATTTTTTAGCGCGGCTTCAGTTACTTTGGCAGCACAGGCATCAACCGTTTCACAGGCTTTTACCGCAGCTTCAAACACTCCGGTATGGCCCACCATATCGGGGTTGGCAAAATTCAAACAAATAAAATCTGCTGATTGTGCATCAAGCTCAGGAATAATTTTATCGCGTATATCTGCAGCACTCATCTCAGGTTGCAAATCATAAGTGGCAACTTTGGGTGAAGGACAAAGGATGCGCTGCTCTCCTTCAAAAACTTCTTCGCGCCCGCCAGAAAAGAAAAAAGTAACGTGAGGATATTTTTCTGTCTCAGCAATTCTGATTTGTTTTTTGCCGGCCTTCGCCAATACTTCACCTATTGTATTGTTTAGATTGTCTTTTTGAAAAATAATTTTTACATCCTTGAAGGTATCATCGTACATGGTGAGTGTAATATAATGCAATTGCATTTTCTTCATGTTATGCTCAGGATAATCCTGTTGTGTAAGCGCCATGGTAATTTGCCGGCCACGATCTGTTCTGAAGTTGAAGCAAAGTACTACATCGCCCGGCTCAATTAAAGCAAGTGCATTTCCGCTTTCGTTTCTGATGGAAATCGGTTTGATAAATTCATCGGTAACACCTTCCTGATAAGATGCTTCAACACCAGCTTCTGCGCTTCTTACCTGTTTGCCTTCGCCTTTCACCAGCAAATCATAAGCAAGTTTTACGCGTTCCCAACGCTTATCACGATCCATGGCAAAATAACGCCCTACCACACTGGCAATTTTTCCTCCGGTTTTTTTTAAATGATTCTCAAGATCATTTATAAACCCCGAACCACCTTTTGGGTCGGTATCTCTTCCGTCTGTAAAGGCATGGATATAAAAATCTTTCAAACCCTGATTACTTAAAATGCTGCACAAACCTTTCAGGTGATCGATATGCGAATGCACACCGCCATCAGAAAGTAAACCGATCAGGTGAAATTTCTTGTTTTGAGATTTGGCATAGCTGATGGCCGCTTGCAATACTTCGTTATTATCAAGCTCATGTTCTTTAATGGCTTTATTTATGCGCACCAGGTCTTGATACACTACCCGGCCCGCACCAATATTCATGTGGCCCACTTCAGAATTTCCCATTTGGCCTTCGGGCAAGCCCACAGCCAGGGCCGAGGCCTCTAAACGACTATGAGCATATTGTTCATAGAGTGAATCCATAAATGGGGTATGCGCTTTATCTATTGCCGATACTGCTTTGTTACGGGCAATGCCCCAGCCATCAAGTATCATCAGCAAAACTTTTTTATTCATTTAGCAAGAAATTAAGGTTCAAATATACCGAGCCGCCTTGGTTTCTAAATTGAAAACCCGGCATAATGGTTCTTTATCGAGAAAATTTTGAAGCTCTTGAAAGATTAATGTTACTTTAGCTGAGAAACCAAAATCAGTAATGGCCAAGCAAATCTGTTTTTAATGGCATAGTTTTGGTGCAAAGAATCAAGTATGAAAAACCTGTCTAAACTTAGCTTTCTACTCATTTTGATTGGCATGGCCACAGTACCCGCGCTTGCACAGGAGGAAATGATTAATGAGTTAAGAGAAATTATGAAGGCGGGCAGTTCTAAAGAAATGGCCAAACACCTGCACCAAACGGTGGATATCAGTTTTGATGGCAAAACCGATAACCTGAGTAAAACCCAGGCCGAATTTGTATTAAGAGATTTCTTTAAGAAAAACCCGCCCAGCAATTTCAGCATTGTACATCAGGGCTCATCTAAAAGCGGAATCCCCTTTGTAATAGGGCAATACACCAGTAATAATGATACCTACCGCGTGGTGTTTCGCATACGGCAGGTAAACAAGGTTTTCCTGGTACACGGCATCAACTTTACCAAAGAATAAGATTATTCAAAGCATTTGCGAAAGCGCCCCTGCCGAATGGGCGCTTTTTCTATTTTTGCAGCGTGAAAGCGGGGTACCTCAGCAAAGAAGCTATAGTAAAATTTATCGATGCCGCTTTGGCAGAAGATATTGGCGAAGGCGATCATTCTTCTTTGGGGGCTATCCCAACAAATACGCAAAGCAAAGCCCGCCTACTGGTAAAAGATGCAGGTGTGCTGGCGGGTGTGGAACTGGCCCGTATGATCTTTGAACGATTTGATCTGAACCTGAAAGTGGATGTACAACTGCGCGATGGTGATCGTATCCAAAAGGGAGATGTGGCCTTTGTGGTATCCGGACCGGCCCGCTCCATTTTGAGCACCGAACGCCTAGTGCTCAACTGCATGCAGCGCATGAGTGGTATTGCCACCTATACGGCTAAGCTGGTAAAACTGATTGAAGGAACGGACGCAAAACTGATGGACACCCGCAAGACAACACCTAATTTCAGAATTGCAGAAAAGTGGGCAGTGCTGATTGGCGGAGGCATCAACCATCGCTTTGCCTTGTATGATATGGTGATGCTGAAAGACAACCATATTGATATGGCCGGAGGAATTGCACAGGCAATTGCCAACACAAAGGCTTACCTGCAACAGCAGCGCAAAGAATTAAAAATTGAGATTGAAACGCGCAGTATCGAAGAAGTTAAGCAAGTACTTGAAGTAGGAGGTGTTGATGTTATTATGCTGGACAACATGAATACCGCAAGCATGCGGGAAGCAGTAAGATTGATTGACGGCAAATATAAAACCGAAGCCAGCGGAGGTATTACAGAAAGTACAATAAGAGCTGTTGCAGAAACAGGAGTAGATTATATTTCAGTGGGTGCCTTAACGCACTCAGTAAAAAGTTTAGACTTAAGTTTAAAAGTGTTTTAGAAAATTATGTTAGTAAGAACAAAGAATTACAAACTCGACACCAAGACCTATGTAAAACA
>DAOLDI010000131.1:0-6333 GCA_035327445.1 Cyclobacteriaceae bacterium
CCCTAAAAGCTGACCCTAAACATTAACTACCGAAATTGATTATAAATCATACTAACGCATAATCTCTGCTCCTCCTCTACCCGAACCATAAGTTTGCACCGCCAATACATCTTTGTCATAAATGTCAGCAATTCGGGTATTATCATCAGAAATGATGATACGCTTTAGAGAAACCCTACCTAACAATATCTCCTTATCGTCTACTACATAAACCGAATAAACCTTTTCTACATTTTCGGCCTGCTTTCTTATTTCAGCTATGCACTGTACCACCGTCCAGTTTACGTTTGCCTTCAGAATTTCTTTGGCCATAAGACCACCTGCTACATCCGGATCATAGCGCAAGAGGTCAATTATCTGCGACTTCCACTCTTCATCATCTAAACCAGCAAGTACTTCTTCACGCACGCGTGTGCTTAACTCATTTAAAATATCAACCGCATCATCAGAATCCAGTACATCAATAATGTCGATGATTTCTTCATTTGTAAAAACCTTGAGAAAATTTTTACGGATGTCTGCGTCTAAATCATTAATGATATCTGCCCTGGTCTCCAATGAAAGCAGATCAATTACATATTTTGATTCTTCGGTGTTAAACTCATAAAGCAAAGTGGTGATATCTGCAGGATTAACATCTTGCAGCACCTCTTTTATAAAGGCGTCATCGCGGGTATTAATCGCTATTTGAAAGCGGTCAATAAACTCCTTGCTCAATTCAAATGGAATTTGTTCCAGCACCTTCCTCCATGTTTTTGGTAAGTTCTATAAACTGTTCAACACTTAATTGCTCGGCCCTTTTATCTAACAAAGGCATGGCATAAAATGCAGGCGGTAAATTTAGGCCTTTTAATGCGTTGCGCAATGTTTTCCTGCGCATTTGAAAGGCTTGCTTTACCACTTTGGTAAATAAGGCTTCATTGCAGGCAAGCTTGTATACCGGTTTACGCACTAAGCTTATTACACCTGAATTTACTTTAGGTGGAGGCTGAAACACACCCGGCAGCACACTGAATAAATACTTGATATCATACCTTGCTTGCAAGAGCACACTTAAAATGCCATAATCTTTATTGCCTTCGGCCGATGCAATGCGTTGCGCAACTTCTTTTTGCAGCATACACACCACTTGCTCAACCATATCAACATTGCTTAAGATTTTAAAGAAGATTTGGGACGATATGTTATAGGGAAAGTTGCCAATGATTGAAAAGGGTTCATTAAAATAGCTCTCGAGTGGCAAGTCAAGAAAATCAGCTTCGATAATATTTTTACTCAGTGCAGCATAATTGTTCTGTAAGTATGCTACTGATTCAGTATCAATTTCTATCAGCTTTAAATTAATACCGGGTTTAGTGATCAGAATTTTGGTAAGCACACCAGTACCCGGCCCAATTTCTAATACATTGTTTTTTGCTTGCCCGCTAATATCCAATGCTTCAACTATTTTAGCTGAAATGTGTTGGTCTTTAAGAAAATGCTGCCCTAAATATTTCTTAGGTCTTACCATCAGGTATTAATTAAGTCAATTTGAAAACTTACAAGTTGAAAATTAATTTAAATTGCGCAATTGCAAGGTATATGCAAATAATTTACGAAACCGATGAATCAAGCACGCGAAAATGAAAAACCAAGAATTGGTATCACCATTGGTGATCTAAATGGAATTGGTCCGGAGATTATCCTGAAGACACTAAGCGATAACCGGATTACTTCTCTGGTAACACCGGTAATTTATGGTCAATCGCGGGTTTTATCCTTTTATAAAAAAATGTTCAACCTGGAAGAATTCAACTACAGCCAGGTAAAGCAACGTGGGCAATACAATCCCAAACAAATTAATATAGTAAACTGCTGGGAAGAGGTTATAGAAATTAAACCAGGCGAACCCTCAAAAGAAAGCGGAAGGGTTGCAGGTATTGCTATAAGAGAAGCCTGTAACGATTTAAAAGCAGGATTGATTGATGCCCTGGTAACCGCACCTGTAGACAAGAGTACTGTTAACTCAGCCGAAATGCCTTTTGACGGCCATACCAGCTTCCTCACCAAAGCCTTTGAGCTGCGCGAGAGTTTAATGATTCTGGCCGGTGAAAATATGCGGGTAGGATTAGTATCAGAACATGTGCCTCTAAGTAAAGCTGCTTCACTTGTAACCAAAGAAAGGATTGAAGCCAAACTCAAAATTTTTGACCAAACGCTGAAACAGGATTTCGGCATTAATAAACCCAAAATAGCGGTACTTGGCCTTAACCCCCATGCAGGTGACCAGGGTTTAATTGGAGAGGAAGAAGAGAAAATTATTAAACCGGTAATTATTGACCTGAAGAACAAGGGCAAACTTGTTTTTGGGCCTTTTGCTGCAGATGGTTTTTTTGCAAGTGACCAGTACTTAAAGTATGATGGCATTTTGGCGATGTATCACGATCAGGGATTGATTGGTTTCAAAGCACTGAGTTTTGAAACCGGGGTGAATTACACAGCAGGTTTACCCGTAATCAGAACTTCACCAGACCACGGCACTGCTTATAACATTGCCGGAAAGAATCAAGCGAACGAAAACTCTTTCCGTCAGGCGATCTTTTTTGCCAATGAAATAGTAAAAACACGTCTGGATAAAGCCTTGGCCAGCTAAGCGGATTAATTCATTAATTTTAAGGATTATTTACTTGAGATGGATATAGTCACGAGAAAGCAATTAAATATCCTTATACAGCTTGCTGAAGCTGACAAGCATTTTGCCTCAGTAGAAAGGGAGTTGATATATGCATTAGCCAAAAAGAAGAAATTCCCCGAACACGAGCTCAACGAATTGATTAAAAAACCTGAGCCAATTGAATCTCTGGGTGCACTTTCTATAGCGCAAAAGCTAGATTACCTGTTCACATGTGCCCATCTCATACTGGCAGACCAAAAAGTCTTTGAAGCTGAGATAAACTTTGCTAAAAATATTGCCATCAAATTAGGCTTTAAGCAAAGTGCAATTAATTACCTGATAGATAATTGGGAAAATACCCCTGAAGAAGAGCTTAAAAGCCAACTATTGGAAGACTTTATGTGATTTTCAGCTTTTTTGGGGCTTCATTTATTAATCTGATTATTTCTAGTAAATTTGCCGACTTTAATTAAAAAACCCCTGTCAAGGGAGGCCTTTTGAAAGCTTATTGTGTAGATATCGTAGGGTTAGGGAATAAAGTCCATGAATACGATTTTCAGGTGGAACAGGACTTTTTCAAGGTCTATGGCACAGAATTGCTTCAAAAGGGCTCTTTAAATGCAAAAATTAAGTTAGACAAGCGGGAAACTTTAATTGAAGCGCACTTTGAAATTGAGGGCATTGTTGAATTAAACTGCGACCGAAGTCTCGAAACTTTCGAGCAAGCGGTGAAAGTAAACAAGCGGATGGTATTCAAATACGGGCATCAGGAAATGGAATTAAGTGATGACATTGTACTGATTACCCATGAAACATCGCAGCTGGATTTGGGGCAGTTTATTTATGAATTTATTGCCCTGGAAGTGCCCATGAAGAAGCTTCACCCAAGATTCAGAAATGAAGCTGATGATGAGGCCTTTTTTTATACTTCAGGAAATACTGAAGCTAATGAAAGTGATATTGATCCCCGTTGGGAAAAACTGAAAAAATTGAAATAAATAATATTATAAATTTTAATAGTTATGCCGCATCCGAAACGTAAAACCTCGAAAACCAGAAGAGACAAAAGAAGAACTCACTACAAGGCAACTGCTAAGCAATTAGTTGTTTGTCCAACAACCGGTGAGATACACATGCCTCACAGAGCATTCTGGCATGAAGGAAAACTTTACTACAAAGGAAAAGTAGTAATGGAGCAAGAAACTGCAGCTTAATTGCATGCTTGCTAAGATTATTGAATTATCGAAATTTGATAAACAGTCTGCCGGTCTGAAGGGACAGAACTATCTTAAGCATTTAAGCTTAAGCGAAAATCTGCTTCACGAACTGTCAAATTGAAAAAAATTTAAGCCTGGCAGCTTTGCCGGGCTTTCTTGTTAAAAATACCTAATACCCTATGTCAAAAATCAGAGCAGCAATAACAGGTGTTGGTGGTTATGTTCCAGAATACAGACTTACCAATAAAGAGCTCGAAACAATGGTAGATACCAACGATGAGTGGATAACCTCACGCACGGGTATCAAAGAAAGAAGAATTCTAAAAGGCGAAAACAAAGGAACATCTGTAATGGGAATAGCAGCTGTTAAAGAACTGCTAGAGAAAACCAATACAGATCCCAATGAAATAGATCTCATCATATGTGCCACTGTTACACCAGACATGCTCTTTCCTGCAACTGCCAATATTATTGCGGCAGGCGTTGGCGCGCATAAAGCATTTAGTTATGATATTTCTGCGGCATGTTCAGGCTTTCTGTTTGCTCTTGAAACAGGCTCTAGGTTTATAGAGTCTGGTGCATACAAAAAGGTTGTAATTGTAGGTGCTGATAAAATGTCTTCAATCATTAATTATGAAGACAGAACAACCTGTATCATTTTTGGTGACGGTGCTGCAGCCGTTTTATTAGAACCCAATACCGAAAACCTAGGTATAATTGATTCTTTATTGAGAGAAGATGGCACAGGCGAAGAGTATTTACACATGAAAGCCTGTGGTAGCAGAATGCCCTCTTCTCATGAAACCGTAGATAGCAAACTTCACTATATACATCAGGAGGGCGCAACTGTATTTAAGTTTGCCGTTACCAATATGGCAGAAATTTCATATGAGGTCATGAAAAGAAATGGCCTTACCGCAAATGATGTACAATGGTTGGCGGCTCATCAAGCCAATAAAAGAATTATCGATGCCACCGCTAACCGCATGGGCCTGCCGCCCGAAAAGGTATTGTTGAACATCGAAAAATACGGGAATACAACTGCAGCTACTATACCACTGCTGTTATGGGATTACGAGAAGCAATTCAAAAAAGGAGATAACATGATACTAGCCGCATTTGGCGGTGGATTTACCTGGGGTGCTATTTATATAAAATGGGCATATAATGCCTGAAAGGGCATTTTCAGGCAGCAATCGTTGCTCAAAATCTCAATTGTAATTTATACTATCATTTGTAATTTAAGGCGTTAATTAATCATGGCAACTGTATCAGACTTAAGCAGAGGAAATTTTATCAGGTACAATGGAGAAATTGTACAAGTATTAGAGCTGGAACACCGCACACCCGGTAACCTGCGTGCTTTTTACCAGGTGAAAATGCGTAACATCAGAAATGGTAAACTGATTGAAAACCGTTTCAGACCAGGTGAGTCTGTTGACCAGCTTCGTGTTGAAACAAAAGAATACCAATATTTATATGCCGATGGTGAGAGCCTGGTGTGTATGGATAATGAAACTTACGATCAAATTTATTTAGATAAGGCATTACTTGGCGATGCCGTAAAATACATCAAAGAAGGCGTTACCATTTTAATTGCCTTTGAAGATGGAACTACACCTATTCAAGCAGAAGCACCACAAAACGTAGAAGTTGAAATAACTTATACAGAACCCGGCATGCAAGGCGATACAGCCACCAGAACTTTAAAAGCAGCTACCATTGAAACAGGAGCTGAAGTAAGAGTACCATTATTCATTAACACCGGTGACAAAGTGAAAATTGATACACGCACTGGTGAATATTTAGAAAGAGTTAAAAACTAAAATCTTAAAATCATGAGCAAAACAAGCGCTAAGAAATCAGCACCCAAAAAATCTGCTCCTAAACCGGCAGCAACCGGTGCCTTCGCGTTGAAGACACAAGAAATAAGAGATCTCATCAATTTTATTTCTAATTCTGGACTTAATGAAGTTAACCTTGAAATTGCTGAGTTAAAACTTCATGTGAAAAGACAGCCCGATGTAAGCGCGGCAGTAGTTAGTGCTGCACCAGCACCTGTACAAGCTGCGCCTGCAATGCCTGCTGCAGCCCCTGCTGCACCAAGTGCTGCTACACCTGCACCTAAAGCGGCTGAACCAGTTTCATCAAAAAATACAGTTGAGGTAAAATCACCTATGATTGGTACCTTCTACAGGTCATCAAATCCTGACACTCCTGCATTCGTTCAGGTTGGGGATAAAATTTCTAAAGGTCAGGTTTTGTGTATCATTGAAGCGATGAAACTATTTAACGAAATAGAGTCTGATGTATCAGGAACTATCGTGAAGATTGTTGCAGAAAATGCCAATCCTGTTGAGTACGACCAGGTACTGTTTGTAGTTGAGCCTGATTGATAAATTCAATAATGCTGATTCAATATTCATAAAATCTGAATTTTGAATCTTGAACCTTGATCCGATA
>DAOLDI010000132.1:0-6263 GCA_035327445.1 Cyclobacteriaceae bacterium
AATTACAGGTGCTGAGAAGAGTAAGTTGTTTCCGACCAATACAGCTATGGTTGTAAATGATTTTCTAACAGAGCATTTTCCTAATGTAACTAACTATAATTTTACTGCTCAGGTAGAGCAAAAGTTTGATGAGATTGCCAGCGGTAAAATTGCCTGGCAAGAAATGATCAGGGATTTTTATAACCCATTTCATAAACGTGTAGAAAAAACCGAACAATTGGAACGTTCTTCAGTAAACAGCAGCAGAGAGTTAGGTGTAGATCCTAAGACGGGCAAGAAAATCTACGCCAAACTTGGCCGATATGGCGCTTATGTGCAAATAGGTGAGAACCCCGATGATAATGGTGGCGAAAAACCAAAATTCTCCAGTCTAAGACCCGGACAGTTTATAGAAAGCATAAGCATGGAAGATGCGCTGGAATTATTTAAGCTTCCACGCGATCTTGGGCAATTTGAAGATGAAAAGGTTGTGGTAAACGTGGGTCGTTTCGGTCCGTATGTACTACACAACAAAAAATTTGTGAGCATTCCCAAAGAAGAAGATCCATATACCATCACTTTCGAAAAGGCTGTAGAATTAATCAAAGCTAAGCGTGAAGCTGATGCCAACAAGACCATAAAATTGTTTGATGAGAATCCCGATGTTCAGGTTTTGAATGGGAGGTTTGGTCCGTACATTAAGGTGGGCAAGAAGAATGTAAAAATTCCTAAAGATCGTGAGCCGGCTTCCTTAACTTTAGAAGAATGTCTTCACTTAGCAGAGAATGCACCCGAAAGAAAAGGGCGTTTTGCAAGAAAGAAAAAATCATAAGCTTGGTCTTAGGGCTCAGCATATTTGCAGTCTTCTATTAATAAATAAGGGTATTTAATCTTCAAATGTCATGGCCGATACATTGAAGAAGCTTGTAGTATTAACCGGAGCCGGCATAAGCGCTGAGAGCGGCATACCTACATTCAGAGATGCCGGTGGGTTATGGGAAGGTTACCATGTTGAAGATGTAGCCACACCCGAAGCCTGGCAACGAAATCCTGAATTGGTTTTAGATTTCTATAATCAGCGAAGAAAGAAAGCACTTGAAGTTGAGCCCAATCAAGGGCATTATACACTTGTTGAACTTGAATCATATTTTAATGTTCAGATTATCACCCAAAATGTTGATAACCTGCATGAGCGCGCGGGCTCATCAAAGGTTTTACATCTGCATGGTTCACTATTTGAAGCGAGAAGTAGTATAGATCATCAATTGGTATATCCAATTAATGGTTGGGAGTTGAAAATGGGCGAGAAGTGCTCGAAAGGATCTCAACTTAGCCCCAATATTGTTTGGTTTGGTGAAATGGTTTATGCCATAGAAGAAGCCGCAGTGTTTGCTGCTGAGGCTGATATTTTTCTGATCGTAGGCACTTCCTTATTGGTTTATCCGGCTTCCGGATTGGTGCATTATACAGCATCACATGTTCCTAAATACCTGGTTGATCCTAATGCGCAAAATATTCCAGGACTTAGCGGCCTTACCGTAATAGGTGAAAAAGCAGGCAGTGGATTACCCAAACTAAAAAAATTATTGCTCGAACAATTTTATAATAATGCCTGAGCATTTGCTACCTTGGCAAGTATACTGTTATGTTAAATGGTATTACTCGCAATAGATATTGGTAATTCAGACATTACCCTTGGACTTAACCGGGATGGGGCCTGGCAACATGAGTGGCGCATAGCAACCAATGTAGACAAGCCAGAGATTTTTTACGGAGTTAAAATCAGAGATTATTTTTTAGACTCAACTGAAGACATTAACAAAGTAAGCCATGTAGTTTTAAGTAGTGTTGTGCCTGATATCACAGAGAAAATTGAACGTGTTGTCTTTTCTATTTTCAGAATAAAGCCAATAGTATTAGGGCCTGATGTTTACCGGCAACTGCCTTTTAATGTAATGAACCCCTATGAAATCGGCTCTGACCTTGTGGCCAATGCATTGGCTGCTTATTTGAAATTCAAATCTGATTGTATTGTAGTAGATTTTGGAACTGCCTTAACCTTTACAGGAGTTACAGCTGAGGGAAAGATCAAAGGAGTAGCTATAGCCCCGGGCATTAAAACTGCTATCAAGTCATTATCACAAAACACAGCGAAGTTATTTGATGTACCCCTGCAAATTCCGCAAAATTCCTTGGGTACTGATACCGTGAAAGCCATACAGGCAGGTGTTATGTTTGGTTACCAGGGTATGGTAAGACATATGTTGCAGAAAACAAAAGCAGAGATGCGTGAGAATTGCATCAGCATTGCTACGGGAGGCTTATCAAATGTAATTGACTACATGTATGCTGATTTTGACCATGTAATTCCGAAACTAACCCTTGATGGTCTCAAGCATATAGCAGAAATAATTACTGAAAAACAAGCTGAATAAGTCGATTTAAAAATTGGCGTATTTATTGATATACAGCACTAGTTATATTTTTTCTTAACTTCGTATAGTATTTTAATTGATTATGAGAAATAAGTTGTGCTTTCTGGTTTGCCTGATTGCCCTTTCTGCCGCTAATGATCTTTATGCGCAAAAAGTAAAATACAAAGATGTTTTTGTGCTTCTTAACGCAAAGAAGTTTGAAGATGCAGAGCCACATCTTAAGCGGTATCTCGCAGAAGCTAAAGAAGCTGAAAATCCCAGCGCCTATTTATTTATGGCGAAAATTTACGATGATAAAGCCAAAAGGGGAGACTACCTTTCACAAACCAATGCCATTATTACCTACACAGATTCTGCCATTTACTATTTCAAGTTTGCCAGAAAATATATAGATGAAAAAGAGATAAAAAAGAACAGCGATTACTATGCTGATTATAACCGTAGAGATTTACGTACAGGTAAATTTGAAATAAAACTTTCTGACATACAGTATGAAATCGATAAGAGTATTGAAAACCTGGAGCTTAGAAAAAAGCAAACTGTATTATTAAGAACAACTTTTGATAGAGTAGTAAATAATTACAAAAAAGCCAATGAGTTGTATAAGTCAGTTCAAGCTGCTTATGAAGATAGTAAAGCGCTCTATCTTCTTTCCAACGATGAGCTACTTGCTTCAATCAAGCAAATTGCCCTGCATTTCGATTCTGCTCAAATAAATTTTGCTGCCTATAAAAATATAAGTAAATCTATAGGCAAGACGGGCTATAACCATCAAATTAATATTAAAGAAATAACAGATTTCAAAAGAGATGGTGCTAGCATGACAGATTTTTTGAATGATGAACTGAGTTTCTGGAATTATGCAAAATGGGCAAACAATACGGTAGATATTGTTGAAAAAGAAATCATTCCAATTAAGAAGCATCTGATTGATTTTGATATTGAAATAAATAAATTATCAAAATTGCTAAAAGAAGATTCTGCATCAGTAAGTAATGATTTGGCAAAACTTACTGACAGGGTGTTAAGTAGTCAGTTGAAAAAGTATGACCCTAATCCTTTACCACTTGCTATCTTTTCTGTTAAAATTACTGACTTACAATTTCAATCAGACAAGCTTGAAAATAGAAAGAAGCAGAATGATCCAGCCATAACAAGCAGATTGGCTTATGCGCAGCTAGATTTGAAAAACGCTGAACGATTTTCTGAATTAGCAACTCAGCTCAACGCAAGAGATATTGATAAGGAGGCAGCCAATTATCTTGACTTTGTAGAAAATACATTTTCTGATGTGAATATGCTTAAGTCTTTTGTGAGAAGTACTTATGACTACGCCAGGAGAGAGTTAGCTGATGCACAGAAAAGAGTAAAGTTCTTAGAAGAAGGATTAAAATGGATTATTGTTAACAATGATAGTGTGCCGCTTAATGAAGGTTTAAATAGCAGATACCATCAGCCATTAATCATTGAAGCAGAGCAATATACATTGGGCTTTGTAAGCAGAGATAAGAAAAGTGGATACTTTGCAACAATACCTGCAAGCAGATTACCTGAGGTTTACCTCGAAATAGATTTGAATGAATTGTTTACTGTTAACGACACAAGTTTAAGCAGCGCTATTGCTTATGCTGATCAGGGCGGGCAAGTTTATTTTTTGGTGTTTTTTACCCTTATGCCAGATAGTGAAAGCAAAGTAATCGCTCATGCAGTAAAGATTTACAAAGTAGATGGAGTAGTATGGAATACGTCATTACAGTTAAACAAAAAGCCATTCGGTATTAATTACAAATCCGATTCAGGAGATTTGAGTATTTATTATGATATGCATGAAGGGCAGACTGTTGCTTATGTACTTGATAAATCAGGTAAAGCTAAAAACTGAGCTCAGTATCATCCAAAGAACATATAGGCTACAAATATGCCTGCAATAATTCCAGCCAAATCAGCTAATAATCCGGCAGTAACAGCGTAACGTGTTTTTCTGATGCTGACAGAGCCAAAGTAGACTGCGATAATGTAGAATGTAGTTTCAGTAGCACCTCTGAAAATACTGGCGGTACGGCCCACAAAAGAATCAACTCCAAAAGTATCAATGGTGTCCAGCATCATGCCCCTTGCCGAGCCACCACTGAGCGGTTTCATCATAGCAACTGGTAATGCCTCAACAAATTTTGTGTCAAAGCCTAAACCAGCAATTACCCAGGCAATACCTTCAGTAATGTAAGTAAGAGAACCTGAAACCCTGAATAATCCTATGGCAACCAGAAAGCCTACCAGGTAGGGGATAATCTTTACAGCTATTTCAAAACCTTCTTTGGCACCTTCAATAAATGTTTCAAACAAGGGTACTTTCCTCTGCCATCCTAAAACCAAAAAGCTGATGATCAATGAGAGAATAATTATGCTGCTATAAAGTTGAGATTGTGTTTGCAATGCTTGCTGATCGAGTGAAGTGAAATACCAAACAATACCTGCCAGAAAGGCTGCGAAGCTTCCAACATACAGCATTATTACTTTATCAAACAAGTTGATGCGTTGGTAAAGTGAAACAACTATTAAACCAACAAGTGTTGAAAGCGAAGTGGCAATCAGAATGGGAATAAATACATCAGTTGGATTTACAGCGCCTTTAACGGAGCGGTCTATCAGAATTGCTAATGGAATTATACTTAACCCAGAAGAGTTAAGCACCAGGAACATGATTTGCGCGTTTGAGGCAGTATCTTTTTGTTTATTCACTTCCTGCATTTCTTTCATGGCCTTAAGTCCTAATGGTGTTGCAGCATTATCAAGACCAAGCATATTGGCGCTGAAGTTCATGATGAGGGAGCCAATGGCCGGATGATTTTTTGGAATCTCAGGAAATAAACGCGTAAAAAACGGACCTACCAGCTTTGCCAGTATGTTTACCATACCGCCTTTTTCTCCAATGCGCATTAAGCCTAACCATAAAGCCATTGCCCCGGTTAGGTAAATAGAAACCTCAAAACCTGAACGTGCGCTTTCAAAAGTTGAATTCAATAAAGCAGGAAAAACAGCAGTATCGTTTAGGAATATCAATTTGATCAGCGCAACGATAAAGGCAATTACAAAAAATCCGAACCAGATGTAATTGAGTGCCATAGTAATTTTTTATTTGTTTAAAGCAGCTAAAAAAAATGATTAATTCAAAGTACGAGGTAATCAGGCATTGATCAAATTCAAAATATGGCAGGCTGCAATACCTGCAGTTTCTGTTCTTAGCCTTGTATTTCCCAAACTCACTTTTGTAAATCCTGCAGCAAGCGCCAACTTAAGTTCTTCTGTGCTAAAGTCACCCTCCGGACCAATCAGCACCAGGTAATTCTTGAGCTTACTTGCAGTATGCAAGAGATGTTTTGGATTCTCATGATCAACCACTGCTATAAACTTTTCAGCTGCAATGCTCTCTCTGATAAATTTCTTAAAGTCTGTACTTATTTGAATTTCTGGCAGAAAATACTGCCCTGATTGTTTCATGGCAGCTATCGCTTTTTTTTCGAGCCTTTCGGTTTTGAATTTTCTCTTTTCAGTATGCTGCGTGGAGAGCAGCGTAATTTTTTGGGTGCCCAGTTCAGTTACCTTTTCAATGAACCACTCCATTCGCTCAGTATTTTTGGTAGGTGCTATCGCGATATGGATATAATATGCTGCAGGGTTAAAAACCTCTTTGCCTGTAATTACAAACTCACACTTAGAGTGGTTGGCTTTCGTAATGGAGGCAGTATAAATACTGCCCTGGCCATTGGTTAATTTTATCTGATCACCACTTTTATGACGCAGCACTTTTACGGCATGTCTGGACTCCTCTTCATGCAGCCCAAGGTAACC
>DAOLDI010000133.1:0-6195 GCA_035327445.1 Cyclobacteriaceae bacterium
GCATATCATATTGCTTTAGCACTTCAAGGTCGGCAGCATCATTAATGGTGATGGTAATCATGCTTGATTTACCAACCTTTACTACTACCGTATCGGTATCATTTTTACTGATGGCCTGCAGAGAGAGAGCAAGTGTGAGTAAACTTATAATGACAAGTTTCATGGTTCTAATCTTTTATTGGTTTCTTTTTTCAATTCAAGTGTGAAGAAATCGTCTTTGGCCATTCTTAAATCAGCAAGCGCGCCTTCGCTGTTTTTGAAGTCCCTGGCTTTGCTCAAAAAGTTTTTCATTTTTGATCCAAATCCATTTTTCTGATCTTCTTCATACATTACAGATGCCATACTTTCAGTTTCGGTTGCTTTGCCACTTAAAACAATATTGATGCTAATGGGTTGCGCCAACTGGCTGATACTTTGGGCTGTTTGAATTTCTTTCTCAGGTTTTGTAATTATTTGTTCAGTTTGTGCAAGTACAATTTCAGTTTCTTCTACAAGGGCTAACGTTTCAATTTGTGTTATTGCAGACTGTGATTTGGCAGCAGTATTTGTATTTGCCCGACTATTTTTGTTAGGCTGCGGAATTACCGGCTGATTTTCTGTTTGAGTTTCTGCAATGGCTACAGGTTCAGTATTTGTAAGGGCTATCTCTTCTTCAGTCAGCTTCAATTCATTTTGTGCAATGGGCATTACATCCAATTCTATTGATGCTGTACTTCTTAAAAACACATAAGCAGCGGCAAGTGCCAATAAAATAAATCCGGCTGCAATGCGCATCCAGAAGTAAATGGTTTTACCATTTTGCTTTGCAGCAGATTTTTCCTGCATGCCTGCAGCAAGTTTTTGCCAGGCATCGGCAGAAACCGGCATCTCATGCTGTTTCAGCCTTTCATTAAATATTTTATCTACCTGCTCCATATCTTTAAAATTTTTCTGTTCGCTTTATCATCTGATTTTCTTCTGTCATCAGCATGCCCTGCAACATTGTTCTGGCTCTGCTCAGTTGTGATTTAGAAGTTCCTTCAGAAATGCCAAGATGCTCAGCAATTTCTTTGTGCGAGTAACCATCTATGGCATACATGTTAAACACAATGCGATAGCCGGGAGGCAAACCTGCAATCATGTTTAATAACTCTTCTGCTTCAAGATGTGTACTTAACTGGCTGAAATCAGGTTCACGATCGGCCACTTCCAGCTCTGTTTCAATAAACATGCTGCGCTTTTTTCTCAGTATGGTTAAAGATTCGTTCACCACAATTCTGCGTATCCAGCCCTCAAAACTTCCTTCCGATTTATACTGATCAATCTTTTCAAAAACTTTCATGAAGGCTTTGATCAATACATCTTCTGCTTCCATCTGGTCTTTCACATAGCGAAAACTGAGCGCCTTCATTTTTGCCGCATACTTGTTGAACAAGGCTTGCTGCGCTGTAGCATCATGCCTGCGGCAACCCTCAATCAATTCTTGTTCTGATTTGCGATAAATATGGAATTCCATTTAAGTGTGTACACCTTCAAGATGCTTCAACGGCCTAACTGGTTGCGTAGATAAGCAAAAATCTTTTTAAATTATAATATCCTGTAAATGAGTAATTTACTTAATAGGCTGCAGCATTATTGACGTGGATAATCAGCTCGGTAAAGCTGCCGGCTTCCACTTTTACTGGATTAATATGCTGGTTCATATCAAACACATTGGCAAAGAGGCCGGCCTCTTCTTTTATGAAGATGCTGTAAGTGCCGGGAGCTAATTGAATTTCAAACTGCCCTTCATCATTAGATTTGCCTATCGTAATGAGTTTTGTGCTGATGTTGTTGTGGAAGAATTCAGCTATTGTTGATTGATCTGCTCTTGTGAGTTCATATACATGTATTTCGCGGGCAATACCTTTTCCGGGATCTGGCTCGCGATCAAAGCCGGGCATTTGGTTGCCCTCAAACCAAAGCACTACACCTTTTATACCCTGTGCTTGCATACTTAATTTATTAGACGAACATGCCATCATGCTGATGAACAACAAAGCAAAGCATATTTTTTGAGTTGATGAGAACTGCATAGCTGATCATTTCAACATTCAATTTCGTCAAAAAGTATTTGACTAGAAAGTATTTCGTGCAGCAATTAAGCTTGCTGCACGAAAACTGACTTAGTTTACATTTCTTATGCTGGAGCCCAGCATCGCATTCTGTTGCAGATTACCACTTACATTTACGCGTGCCGATGAAGCCCCCACGGCATCAACGCGGGCATCAACCACTTTAAATTCTGCTGCGCGTAAGTGTGCAGAACCCGCCAGGCTTGCTTTCATATTTTTTCCACTGCCTTTTAAATCAAGTGTGCTAACACCTGCCATGTTGATGTCAAGTTCATCCACTTCAACATCCATATTGGCTTTAATAGCACCGGCCAGGTTAATGTCAAGTTTTTCTTCGTTTAAGCCAATCACCTCCAGTTTTCCTGCACCGGCCATGGTGATTTTCTGAAGGTCAGGTACAGTAATTACAATTCTGTTTTCAGTTCGCATGCGTATGCTGCTTTCTTCTAACTTGATGTTAAGTTTATTACCTGTTGTTTTTACTTCTACATCTTTACGGTTTGGCCCGCTAATTTCATAATTGTACTGAACACCTTTTTCAATCTTCACATTAAATAGGCCGGCAATTTCAACTTCATTAAAAGCACCAATGCCATTCATTACGGTTTTCTCTTCCGGACAAGTAATGCATACTATGCCATCGTCTGTAACTTTCCAGGTATTGTTGGCTCTTTGGTTGTAAGCTACATAGTTGCTTATCATATAATAAGAGCTAGCCGGAATATACAACAGCTGATCTTTCGGCATGTACAGTACCATAAACAAGGTCTGACCTCTGAAGATGGCTTCATCAGCAAAAGTAAAGTTGGTGTTGAAAACTAAAACACTGTCATCTTGCGCGAATTGGTACTGAATCATCTGCGCATTTTCAATCGCCTCTCTTTTTGATTTGCCATTGGCCTGAAATTCCTGTTTCAAAATTATTTCATTGCTCTCATGCGAGGTAATTCTCAGTCTAACGCGGCTGTAATCACTATCACCATTTTCATTTGTTTTGATTACAACTGTTTTACCTGCTAAAGGAATTACTGTCTCTTCTGTATGTCTGCCGCGTTCTCTAAAGTCCAGCACAATTTTAGGAACTGTAAATGAAAGCGCTGCCACACTGATAACGAAGATGGCGAACATAGACCAACCCACTGCGGCATTGAACACAATTTTTTTGGCGATGAGTGAAATGCCCGACAAGATTAAGAATAGCGCAAGCATGAGCATACCTAAAATGAAGGCTATACCAGTGATGGCGGGGAAACTTGAGAGCAGTAATTCCATAGGTACACCAATATCACCCAGACTAAAGAAATCAATATTTTCTGCGGCATATAATCCGAAGAATACACCAGAAATTACCATTATGCTAACAAAGAAGCTGAGGCCAACTACAGCAATGATGAGTCCGGTGAATACGCGAATGATATCAACCAGGAATAATAATACCGGCCCCAGGGCCTTGCCAATCCAGGTAATTAAAACACTGATTAAACGGAAGGGGAAGAGGAGTATTTTTACCCATACATTTTCATCCTGATCTTCTTTTACACTCAGACTTTTCTTAATGCTTGATTCAATATTTGACAGCGTAACAGGTTCGCCCTGCATTTGCATTCTTTCGGTTATCGTTTTGGCTTCAGGCAGGGCAATCCAAAGTATAATGTATAACACAACACCAATGAGCCATGCAAAGGCAAGTACAACAAAGATGAGACGTATCACGGCAACATCCAGCGCAAAGTACTTGCTTAAACCCTGGGCAACACCACCCAAAACTTTTCCTTCTGAATCGCGGTACATTTTTTTGATATTGGTATTCTCTTCCAATTCAGCTGATGCCGGCATTACAATCCAGAGAATGAAATAAGCAACCAGGAAAATACCTTTTGTGCCTAATATCAATAAAGCAAAAAGAACGCGAGGCCACACCGGATCGATATTAAAATAATGTGCAAGGCCGGCACATACGCCACCAAAAATTTTGCGTTGCTTATCGCGCAGCAAGCTTTTGGCTTTGTAAGTTTTTTTAGCAGTATCTTCTTTGGCAGCGCTTCCAGCATTTGCTGCTTCTTTTTCTGCGTATTCTTTTTCTTCGGCTTCTTTAAAATCGCTTACACTACCCATGGTGCCCATAAGAGAAGCAACATCTTCTGCTGTAATTACCTGCTTACCTTCATTGAGTTTGCTCAGGAAAATTTCTGCAATGCGACTTTCTATATCGGCAAGAATTTCACTGCTGTCGTCAAAAGCAGAGAAGTATTTATTAATTGAGTCGAGGTATTTTTTCAGCTGATCATAGCCGTCTTCTTCTATGTGGAAGATGATACCGCTGATATTTATGCTGATGTTCTTTTTCATTGTCTGCTAATTTAGTGTTGTTCAGGCTTATGATTTTTCTTGGCTGATAGATTTCGATAAAATTGTTTGCGTTGACTGCATGAGTTCTTCCCATGTTTCGGTTAGGCTTTTCAGGAAATCCTGCCCTTCGGCTGTGAGTTTATAATATTTTCGAGGCGGCCCCGATTTTGATTCAACCCATTTATATTCCAGCAAACCCGAATTTTTGAGCCGGGTAAGCAGGGGATAGAGGGTTCCTTCCACCACAATCATTTTGGCAGATGTTAGCTCGTCAAGCATATCAGAAGCATAAGTTTCGCCCCTCGAGATGATGTGCAGAATGCAGAATTCAAGAATGCCCTTGCGCATTTGCACCTGCGTGTTTTCCAGATTCATAGTCATATAATTGCTTTACACTGCTATATACGGTAAAGTACTATGTATGGCCAAGTACTATATGTAATATTTTGAGAAAAATTTTTAAGTAATTGAAAATCAAACCATTAAATTTCAATAAAGGGTCTTCCTGCTAGTGCTTGCAGATGCAGGAGTATGGCAGCAAAAGCGTAAAGCAGGAAATAGCTAATGACCCAAAACTGGCTATGCCCTGGTTTGGTATTAGGAATAATGAAGTAGTAACTGATAAGTGGAATAAGTTGCAGGCTATGCATGGTAAAAAAATGAGGCACACGTAAATCGCCCATTTCGGTACTCCAATTCAGCAAGGGTAAGCCGGCACCACCATCTGCGGCCGGTATAGTGTGCGCCAGGTTGCTAACCATAAGTCCGCCAGAGATTCCTCCCAGAAAGAACAAAAGCAGCGCAGCTCTCCAGGCATGTAGCATGGCTGGTGATAAAGAAGTCTTGCGAATGAAAAATAAAATCAAAACCCATGCATTTAACAAAGAGTTGATGGCAATGAAATTTCCCATAATGCCAAATACAATACCATCAAAAGCAGTATAGATGTTAAAGTGAGAAGTTGTGCCTCTTGCTGCCTGCATGAAAATCAGTAACATTTCTGCCAGCATACAAATGGCAATGCCCATGCTAATAATTTTTACTTCTTTTTTATTTGGTAAGTAATGCAGCAGCCATGCAAAGGTTAATAGATAAATTGAAATAGATGCAGCAAACTTCATGGGTTTAATCCAAACATTAATGCCCATGACTTCGCGTGTATCAAATAAAAACAAGAGTAAGCATAAGCCTAATAAAGCTATGTGTGCTATACCTGCATTAAACAAAAATTTGTTACGCGCTTTACACTCATTAAGCCAGTTTAAAATTATCATGCAAGAGTTGTTTACTTTTTATGCTGCGGATGATGAAATAAAGTATCAGCCCTGCCGGACCAAACATGAAGGTGAAAAACAAACACGGTATTAGCAGCATGTGATGAATTTTATGTTGCTGACCGTTACTGAGTATCCAGCTTCCAACAAACATATCAAATGCCAGGTAGTGTACCCAACCGGCCACCAGCAGGTAATCATTGCCAAACAATGCTTTAACTCCGGCTAATGAACTGAAGTCGCCCGTTGTGCTGCCGAAAGTCATGGCAATAAGCGGAATATAAACCAGTCCTAACATTAGCGGCATTAAACCGCTAAGCACAACAAGTTGAGTTCCTCGCCAGCGGGGCAGGGCTATCATCAATATCCAGGCTAAGAGTGCAGTAGTGTTACAAATAGAAAAGAGTTGATCGGCAGTCATATTTTTAATAATTGTTTGTCGAATGTAAAGAATTGCATTAAATTAAACTATGAACCTC
>DAOLDI010000134.1:0-6164 GCA_035327445.1 Cyclobacteriaceae bacterium
GGCATCTTCAATTGTGCCGTACATAATCTGGTCGAATTTGTTTGGATAGGTGAGTAACTCGTTATGATTAATCTTTACAATGAAAGGAATCTTGTGTGCATATTTTCTTGACATCATGGCCAATACACCATATGTAGTTGCTACGCCATTACAGCCACCTTCAATAGCAAGTTTTATTATGTTCTCAGGGTCGAAGTAAATAGGGTTTTTAGCAAATGAAGCGCCTGCGCTGTGTTCTATGCCCTGGTCAATGGGCAGAATAGATAAATATCCGGTATTGGCTAATCTTCCTGTGCCAAACAGCTGACCCAGACTGCGCAGCACCTGTGGGTTTCTGTTAGAATCAACAAATACCTGGTCGATAAAATCAGCGTTAGGCAGGTGGATTAAATCTTTAGAGATGGTTTTACATTGATGCTTAAGCAGTAACTCAGCATCATTTCCTAAAATTTGTTCAATACTATGTTTTGCCATGGTTTTCTTTTGTGGAGGACAAATATATCAATTATTCAAACTTGAGGTAAAATGGCTCAAAATGGCCAAAAAACAAAAAACCCCGCCATTTTGGAGGGGTTTTAAATATAAAATCAGTGTCTTAGACTTTTTCCTTGATACGTGCTGATTTGCCCTGTCTGCCGCGCAGATAGTACAATTTTGCTCTGCGTACTTTACCAGATTTCAGTACTTCAATTTTATCAATGTTTGGAGATAGCATGGGGAAAATACGCTCAACGCCAACACCATTGGATACTTTTCTAACGGTGAAACTTTCACCGTTGGATCCGGTGCCTCTGCGCTGAATTACAGTTCCCTGAAATTGCTGAATTCTTTCCTTATTTCCTTCTTTGATTTTAACATGCACATTTACTGTGTCACCAGCTTTAAATGCCGGAAATTGCTCTCTTCTCGAGGCAGCATCTTGTTCTATCGCTTTAATTAAATCAGCCATTGCTTTGGTTTTTTAAAAACGGACTGCAAATGTAGGGAAAGAAGCCGAATTTGAAAAGGTGAGCCAAAAATTACTTTTTTAGCTCCTGGTCTGGACTTTTCAGCAACTCGGGCCTTCTTTCACGGGTTCGTTCAAGCGATTTTTCATGTCTCCAGCTTTCAATTTTAGCTTCATGGCCCGAGAGCAAAACCTCGGGTACTTTCCAGCCTTTGTATTCTGCAGGCCTGGTGTATACAGGAGGTGCTATCAGGTTATCTTGAAATGAATCGCTGAGGGCTGAAGTTTCATCAGAAAGTACGCCTGGAATTAACCGGATAACAGCATCAGCAACTACGGCAGCAGCAAGTTCACCTCCGGAGAGCACATAATTTCCTATACTTATTTCACGTGTTATTAAATGTTCGCGCACCCGCTCATCAACGCCTTTGTAATGCCCGCAAAGAAAAATAAGGTTTTGTGTAAGACTTAGTTCATTGGCTATAGATTGATTGAAAAGTTCGCCATCCGGACTCATGTAAATAACTTCATCATATTGCCGTTTAGCTTTCAATTCGCTTATGCAGCGGTCGATAGGTTCAATCATCATCACCATGCCGGCACCACCACCATAGGCATAATCATCTACCGATTTATGTTTATCAGTGCTATAGTTTCGTAAATCAATAATCTCAACACTTACCAAACCTTTTGCCTGAGCCCGCTTGAGAATAGAATCATTGAACGGGCTTTCAATGAGTTTGGGCAAACAAGTGATGATAGAGATATGCATGCTCAAAAATCCAGGTATCCTTCAGGTAAATTTACGCTTATTGTGTGCTTGTTCGTATCAATATTTAAAATCAAGGGACTATTATAAGGAATCAATAATTCTCTTCCTTCGAAATCAATTACCAATAGTTTTGATAAGCCACTTTTCTCCAGTGCAGTAACTTTACCCAATGGGCCAAGTTGCTGGTCGCTAACCATTAGACCTATTAATTCCTCTTCGTAATATTCTCCTTTAGGCAATGTTTCGCGCTGTTCAAGCGGCAAATAAAGTTGTTTACCCCTCAAGGTATCAGCTGTTTCCTTGCTGTCAACATCTTCAAACTTGACATATGCTTTATTGGCTTTGAATGAAATTGATTCAATAAAGAAGGGCACCAGGTTTCCAGATTGCTCAATCAAGAGCATTTCAATTTGGCTGAAGTCAGTAGGGGCCTCATCCATCAAATAAATTGAGACTTCGCCCTTCAGCCCATGCGATTTATAAATATTGCCAATTTTAAAACAGTCTGATATTTTCATTGAAAACTATCGCTTAAATAAAAATGCCAATCTTTACCGGGTAAAGATTGGCATCAGGTAAGAACATTTTTTGTTTATGCCTCTGTGTTTTCTGCACTTTCAGCAGGAGCATCCGCAGTATTAGCTTCAGCAACAGGTGTTTCTGCCTGAGCTGCTTCAGCAACCTGAGATTTCTTTTTAATAGCTTCAGCGCGGGCTTCTTTAATTTTAGTTTCAGCCTCTCTGCGTGCTTTCGCATCTGCTTCTCTGCTTTGCGCCAGTGTATCTCTCTTAGTCTGGATTTTAGCATCTTTTGCTGCTTTCCAATCAGCCAAGCGCTTATCTGCTTCATCCTGACTGATAGCACCCTTGATTACACCAATTTGAAGGTGTTTTCTCATCATCACACCCCTGTAAGAAAGCATTGCCTTAACCGTATCGGTAGGCTGTGCGCCATTCATTAGCCATTTGAATGCCTTCTCTTCATCAAGGATAATGCTTGCAGGGTTGGTAAGGGGATTATAAGTCCCTAATTTCTCAATAAAGCGACCATCACGTGGTGCTCTGGCATCGGCTACGACTACATCGTAAAGTGCCAGTTTCTTGCGGCCTCTGCGGGCCAATCTGATTTTTACTGCCATTTTCTTTGGTTTTGTGGATCTCGTCCGTTTTTAAGGAGGGCAAAGATATACCTTTTGTTATTGCACTACAAATCCCGCTAGAAAAGTTTCAAATGAGGGATTTCAGTAAATCTATTACAAATATTTGTATAAACGATTATACAGTTTTTTATCCTGAATCGGGCTACTTACATTTGTTTTCTTTCGCAAATTAAGCACATGGATAAATACTCCTACATATCAAATGCCGAGGTAGGATACCTCGATGAACTTTATAAATCATACAAGCAAGATCCTCAATCTGTAGACGGTACCTGGCAGAAGTTTTTTCAAGGATACGACTTCTCCCTTCAACGTTATGGTGAGGAAGGAGGCACAGTAACAGGAGATAGCATCAACATCAAAGAAACTCAGGTAAGAACTTTGATTCATGCCTACCGTTCGCGCGCGCATCTTAAATCAAAGACCAATCCGGTAAGACCCAGGCGTGACCACCAGGTAATGCTTGACCATAAGGATTATGGTTTGACCGATGAAGACCTTGACAAAGAATTTGATGTGGGTGTTGAGGTTGGCTTGGGAAGAACCACACTCAAAAAAATTATTGAGAAAATGCAGGCTGTTTATTTGGGACCTATAGGTTTTGAATACAGTTACATCCGTAACCAGGAAGTGATTGACTGGTTTGTTGATAAGTGCGAGAACCAGTACTATACCCACAGCCCTGAAAGAGAAGAGAAAAAAAGAATTTTATCCAAGCTTAATGAAGCAGTTGTTTTTGAAAACTTTTTGCACACCAAGTTTCTTGGTCAAAAAAGATTTTCATTAGAAGGAGGAGAAAATACAATTCCTGCGCTTGATAAAATTATTACAACAGCAGCAGCGCATGGTGTAAAAGAAGCAGTGATTGGCATGGCCCACCGAGGAAGATTAAATGTGCTTTCAAATATTTTAGGAAAAACTTACGAACAGATATTTACTGAGTTTGAAGGCAATGTTGACCCGGAAGTAACCATGGGCGATGGTGATGTAAAGTATCACCTGGGTTATTCAAGTCGCATTGATACACCTTCCGGAAATAAAATTTATGTAAAACTGGCACCTAATCCCTCTCATCTGGAAGCGGTTGACCCTGTTGTGTTAGGGTACACCCGCGGACAAATTGATGATGAGTATGCTGGTGATTTGAAAAAGGCAATGGCAATTTTGATTCATGGTGATGCAGCTGTTGCCGGACAAGGAATTTTGTATGAGATAGTTCAAATGTCGGGTTTGCCTGGCTACAATACCGGAGGTACGGTTCATTTTGTGATCAATAATCAGGTGGGCTTTACTACAGATTATGACGATGCACGCACTTCCATTTATTGTACTGATTTGGCTAAGATAGTTGACTCACCGGTATTGCATGTGAATGGCGATGACCCGGAGGCTGTTACATTTTGCGCCAATCTTGCTGTAGAGTATCGTCAAAAATTTGGTAAGGATATTTTCATCGATTTACTCTGCTATCGCAGGCATGGGCACAACGAGAGTGATGAGCCTAAGTTCACACAACCAAAACTATATAACCTGATTGCCAAGCACCCAAACCCAAGAGAAATTTATGTTAAGACTTTGGTTGAGCGCGGTGCTATTGATGCGGACTTAGCTGATGAGATGGACAGTAAATTCAGGAATCAGTTGCAAGACAGATTGAATGAGGTAAAGCAAAAGCCTCTGCCCTACAAACCTCAAAAAATTGAAGAAGAGTGGGAGGCTTTAAGAGCAGCTAAGCCCGAAGATTTTGACCAGTCACCCGATACTTCAATTTCTACAGAAGCATTGGAAAAAGTTGGCAAGGCACTTACTTCAGTCCCAGATGGATTTAAGCCTTTGCGCCAAATAGAGAAGTTATTAAAGGATAGAAAGTCAGCTTTTTTCGAGGATAAAAAATTAGCATGGGCAGAAGCTGAGTTGTTGGCTTATGGTTCTTTGCTGCTTGAAAATGTAATTGTTCGGATGACCGGGCAGGATGTACGCAGAGGTACCTTTTCGCATCGCCACGCTTATTTCTTCGATGCAAACACCAACGAACCTTATTGTAACCTTAATCATATTGAAGAAGGACAGCCACAGAAATTTAAAATTTTTAATTCTCTGTTGTCAGAATTCGGTGTGCTCGGTTTTGAATATGGTTATGCCATGGCTACGCCCAATGCTCTTGTATTGTGGGAAGCACAGTTTGGCGATTTTGTGAATGGTGCGCAGGTAATGATTGACCAGTTCATCAGCAGTGCAGAATCTAAATGGCAACGCATGAACGGATTAGTGATGCTCTTGCCACATGGCTATGAAGGCCAGGGACCTGAGCACTCCAGCGCAAAGCCTGAACGTTTCCTGCAATTATCGGCAGAGTACAACATGATTGTGGCCAACGTAACCACGCCAGCAAACTATTTCCACTTGTTACGCAGACAAGTGAAGTGGGACTTCAGAAAACCATGCGTTGTGTTTACACCAAAATCATTGCTCAGACATCCCCAGGTAATATCATCTGTTGATGAGTTTACGAAAGGTATGTTCATTGAAGTGATTGATGATAATTATGCAACCGGTAAATCAGTGGACAGGTTGATTTTATGTTCTGGTAAAATCTATTACGACCTGAGTGAATATCAGCAAAAGAAAAAATTGAAAAATGTAGCCATTGTGCGCGCAGAGCAATTACATCCGCTTCCAGAAAAACAACTCAGGGCAATATTCAAAAAATATAAAGAGGCCAAAGTGATATGGGCACAGGAAGAGCCTTCTAATATGGGCTACTGGACTTACATGCTGCGTGTATTACCGGATGTACAGATGCAATTGGTGAGCCGCAAGGCCAGCGCATCACCTGCAACCGGCTACTCCAAAATCCATAAAATTGAGCAGGACAAAATTATTGCCCGTGCTTTTGAAATCTGATTTTTAACATGAACTAAAAACATTTATGAGTTTACAGGTAAAAATTCCTACAGTAGGCGAATCAATTACAGAAGTAACTATTGCCAACTGGCTTAAGCAAGATGGTGATATGGTGCAGATGGATGAAGTGATATGCGAACTTGAGTCTGACAAAGCCACCTTCGAACTGAATGCAGAGAAGGCAGGTAAACTAAAAATATTAAAGCAAGCCGGAGAGACCATTGCCATTGGTACCGTCATTTGTGAGATTGATACCAGTGCGGCTGGAGATGGGGGGTCAACAGTTGAGCAAAAATCAGACTCAACCAAACAAGCCACTGTTGCGGCATCAGCGCCTAAATCAACTGGCGAAGAAAAAGAAATGAAAGTGCCGGCTGTTGGTG
>DAOLDI010000135.1:0-6114 GCA_035327445.1 Cyclobacteriaceae bacterium
TAAACGATGGCATGTTTGTCGAGGGTAATGGTTAAAAAACGCATTACCGATTCGTCTCGTCTGTACTCTGTTTCGAGTGTGTTAACCGTTTCTGGAGTTGCCGTAAATTCAATCAGGTTGTAGAAACCGGTAGACTTCTTCTGGATTGGATAAGCCAGTTTTTTAAGTCCCCATTGCTCAATGTTGAATACCTCAGCATTGGCTTTCTTCAAAACCTTCACGAATTTATCGACAGTATCCTTCATCTGGTCTTCAGACAAAACGGGATTTAAAATGAATACCGTCTCGTAATTCTTCATGTTTTATTGGTTTTTAAAATGAGGTGCAAATATAGGTAATGGGGCCATATTGCCAAAAGCGGCCCGCAAATTGATTTTTCTCGGGTCTTTCAGTCTTGAAATCGCACATATTCATATGTGGTTTAGAGCTGTTTTTCAGGTATTTAATTGAAAATCAAATGATTAATTGAATTTGACCTGCTTTAAACTGATTATGATTTGCAGCCCTGCCTTAATTCAAACTGAAATTTATCTTGAAGTAAATTTTACCACATGCAGGTGTGCTTTTGTTTGGCATAAATTACACAGTTGTGGATGAAAGAATCGCTAAAAAATGAGCTCATTGCATATTCAGAACTCATGTAAAAAAGCCGCCTTCAAGATTGCTTAACCGCACAGATATGGAAACTTGTTGTCATTGAAGTGATTTTTCTTAATTTCCGACTTTTAAAATGGAGTAAACCTAAATAGTAGTAAAACCCTATATTTTTAACATGTCTTATAATATAAGTGGAATTCAGCAAATTGGTATTGGAGTGAGCGATGCTGAAGAGGCTTGGTCTTGGTACAGAAAGCATTTTAACATGGATGTGCCGGTTTTCAGAGATACAGCAACGGCTTCTCTGATGACGCGATATACAGGAAATGAGGCGCAGCAGCGCTATGCAATTTTGGCCTTGAATATGTCAGGGGGTGGTGGATTTGAAATCTGGCAGTATAAGTCGAGGCAGCCACAAGGTGCCAATACTGAAATAAAATGGGGAGATACAGGGGTTTTGGCTATCAAAATGAAAAGCCGTGATATTGAAGCTACCTACCAGCGCCTTAAAAGTAATGATGTTGACATTATCAACGGAATTGAGTTATCGCCTTGTGGTAAGCGCCACTTCTATCTCAGAGATCCTTACAACAACCTTTTCGAAATAATTGAGAGCAAAAGTTGGTTCAAGAAGCAAAAGCGCGAAATGGGGGGTGTCTCAGGATGCGTGATTGGCGTAACCGATATTGATAAAGCACTTCAGCTTTATGCGAATGTACTTGGCTATGATCAGATTCTCTACGATGAAACAAAGACTTTCAAAGACATAAAAGGTTTACCTGGTGATACGGATTTATATCGCAGGGTGATATTAGGGGCTAGTCCGCTAAGGAAAGGTGCATTCTGCAGACTTTTCGGGCACACCGAACTGGAGTTAGTAGAAGTGAAGAGCAGAGAGGCCAGAAAAACTTTCGATAACCGCTACTGGGGAGATTTAGGTTACATACATGTATGTTTTGATGTAAATGGTATGGGCAAACTTGGCGAGCGCTGTGCTGCTGAAGGTTTTCCATTTACGGTTGACAGCAACAACTCATTCGATATGGGCAAAGCAGCCGGTCACTTTACTTATTGTGAAGATCCTGACGGCACCCTGATTGAATTTGTGGAAACGCACAAAATACCCATTATTGAAAAAATGGGTTGGTATCTTAACCTGCAAAAAAGAAATACCGATAAGCCCTTACCTGACTGGATGCTGGGTATGCTGGCTTTGAACCGCGTGAAAGATTAATGGGATTTACCGAACAACAAATTGTTCGGTACCCATTTTATATCCATCTGTAAAAATTTCAGCGTAATACGTTCCGGTCGGGTAATCAGATCCTTTTTCATACACAAAGGATAATTTCTGTTTTGTATTATCGAATAAAATTTCCTGCTTAACAGTATAAAAAGTTTCCTTGCCTTCGTACATGAAGGTGCCAGAGCCCCTGGTTACATCAAACAATACCTGACCATTTTCATCAATTATTCTAAGCAGAATACTTTTTCCTTCAATAGGCGCTACATTGTTTTCTGCGATATTAAAATCAATTCTGAGGCGCTCAAGTTGGCGACTTCTGAAAGGCGAGGGCCGCTCCCTGCCTTTGTCGTTCAAGGCAACTATATTGATATTCTCTACCTTTAACTGAGATGCAATGGCAACTTTACTAGCAAGTTCATCTTTGTTTTTGGCAATGTTTCTGATAGAGTCGCTAAGTTGTATGCGCTGAGTTTTCAGCTGAACGTTTTCGGTAAGTAAAGATTTATTGATTTCTGTTAACTTAGTAATCTCTTCATCTTTTGCCAATAGAAGTTCTTCATACCCTTCTACTTTATCTTTCAAATCTCTGATAGCCCGATTATTTCTATCTCTTGTTGAGCGCAACTCTCTTTCAACTTCTACTTTTGCTTTTTCAAGATCTGAAATATCACCTCCTAATTTCTCAAGTTCAGTAATCTTTTGAGCCAACTCATCGCGTATTTCATTTAAACGTTGCAGGGTTGTAGCCAGGTCTTCTTCAGTTTCGGTTAGCTGGGTACTGACTGAAATTTTCTCGTTATGATCAAAATAAATTTTTATGCCTTGTACGATAACAATGATTGCCAACAATGAAACAATTACCAGCATTTTATTGCCTTTGCTTTTCTTTTGTGTGGAATCCTTTTGTTCAGTCATAAGTATGATGTTTAGAATTGTTGGGTAAAATTAGCTTTTATATGTTTCTAATTCAAAATTGGAGAATGTGGTGTTGTTTATTCAGGGCCGGATCAAAAAAAATCAAGCCACAATGAAACAGGTCTATGCTGCAGTAAACCTGCTCATTTTTCTTAATTTCCTGCCATGCTTTTTCCATAGCGGCCGACTGGTGAATATCATGAATAATAACAATTGAAGCCAAATGGCACCTGCCCAATATCCATTTGAAATACCTGAGGGTAGGCTCATAATTATGGTTGGCATCAATTAATGCAAGATCTATTTTCTTACTTTCAACCAGGTATTTGGGCAGTGTATTTTCAATTTCTCCTGTATGCACTTCAATATTTTTCAAATTCAGATATTCAAAATTGAACCTTGCCTCATGCGCAGTTTGGGCGCAAGCTTCAAATGTGTTAACAGTTTCCGTGTGATTCCAGGCAAGGTAGGCTGTACCTATGCCAAGACTTGTGCCGAGCTCTATAATGTGTTTGGCCTTTGTGTATTTTACAATGCGGTTATATAATTTTCCGAAGCGTGCTTCAACCGCACTTTGTTTTGTAATCTCACTCAGGCCGCGTTCTTGTTGATGATATTTCTTTCTTTTGCTTCCGAAATCATCAACCCGAATTTTTCTTTTACTGTTGATAAGGTCATCTCTTAATTTTTCAATAGGCTGAAAATTTTCTGCAGATTCTTTTTTTAATACCTGGTGGTAAAAATCAAACACAAAAGGACTGTGCAGAGAATACCTGTTAACGGCATCAAGCCAGTAGGTAATGTATGCCTTAATTTGATGAAGCTCCACTTAGTTTAAGCGCATAGGGGCAACCATGATAAAAGCCGGTATATCCACAGAAATTTTTGTGCCATCAACAATGCGTTCCATCGTATAGCTTCCACTCATTTTGCCTATTCCGGATTTCAGGTTGCATCCTGAAACGTATTGATGAATCTGTCCGGGTTCCAACACAGGTTGCTGGCCTACTACACCATCACCCTCAACCTCTCTTTTGTTGAAGCCGGCATCCATGATTTGCCAAAAACGCTTTAATAATTGTATGGTATACTCACTTTGGTTTTCAATGGTAATTCGGTAAGTAAATACATAGTGGTGCTGGCTGGGGCTTGAGTAGGAGGGTTGGTACTCAGTTTCCACGCTTACCTTAATACCTTGTGTTATTTGTGTTACCATCTGATCAAAATTATTAAAATTTTATACTTAGCCCGGTTAATCCCAGATAAGTTTGTGTGAATTTTATTTTATTGCCAGCATGGATGTGAAAATTGCCGCTTCCTGGAAATCGCGTTTAAACACTGAGTTCAGCCAGGATTATTTCATCAAACTTATCGATTACGTTAAAAACGAATATGCTACCCAAACAGTTTATCCGCCAGGCAAAGAGATTTTTAAAGCCTTTGATGCCTGTACTTTTGATGATGTAAAGGTGGTTATTCTAGGGCAAGACCCATACCACGGCCCCGGGCAGGCCAATGGTTTATGCTTTTCAGTAAAAGAAGGGATGAGATTGCCTCCTTCACTGCAAAATATCTTCAAAGAAATACAGGCTGATTTAGGCAAGCCTTTCCCGCCTGATGGCAACCTGGAACGTTGGGCAAGGCAAGGGGTTTTGTTGTTAAACGCAACGCTTACGGTAAGGGCAAACACGCCCGGTTCGCACCAAAATAAAGGATGGGAGGCTTTTACAGATGCGGCCATCAAACATTTATCGGCTGAAAGAGACTCAATTGTATTTATGCTTTGGGGTGCTTATGCCCAGAAAAAAGGTGAAATAATCGACCGAAGCAAACACCTGGTGCTTACCGCGCCTCACCCTTCACCATTTTCTGCCGACAGAGGTTTTTTTGGCTGTAAACATTTCAGTAAAGCCAATGCTTACCTCAAAGCTAAAGGCTTAGCAGAAATTGAGTGGTGATGGAAATATTGTGTTGAAGTGTTTAAGTGCTAATGTGTTTATGATATGTATCATGATAAGTTGCTAGAAATTTTTTAATTTCTGCAATACCAACACATTAATACTTTAACACTTTAGTACTTAAACGTTTTATCTGATCAAATTGAAGAGTCGGCTCCAGCGTATTTTGCTCAAGAAGGAACCACCTTTATCTACTGATAACCAGATGAAGTAGCCTTTACCTACAATATGATCTTCAGGAACGAAACCCCAATAGCGAGAATCCCATGAATTATGGCGATTGTCACCCATCATAAAGTAGTAGTTCTGTTTGAAAGTATAAGTACTTTGTTCCGCTCCATTAATAAATAACTTTCCGTCTTCAATGCGTGCATCTTTGTTGAAGTCGTACAAAGTGATTACATCTCCATAAGCTGTAAGGGTCGAGTCGTTAACCGCTATGGTCATCCCTTTTTTAGGAATCACTAAAGGTCCGTAGAAGTCGCCATTCCAGGGATAATATTTTCCGCCAGGATAAATGCTGGGTTCAGGCGTATCAGCTTGCCTGATGGTAAACTGTCCGTAGAAATTTCTTACTTCCTGGTTTACAGAAAAGACAAAGGGTAATTTCTTAAGCTCTTCTGCTACTTCAGGGGTAAGCTGCATGTTATACGTAGGCAAATCACCAGCATATCCAATGAGACTTGATTCTGAGATTTCATACTTCTTTAAATACCTGTCGTTAATCTGGTCTTTTGATGTAACCAGGTATGAGTATTGCATCAGTGCAGGGTCGGGTTGAAGTTCTCCGTTAATGAGAATTTTTTTATCCACTATTTTGAGTGTATCGCCAGCAATGGCAACACACCTTTTGATGTAATTGGTTTTCAGATCAACCGGGTAATCAATATTTTCATTCAATTCTTTGGGGGGCACATTAAATACTACCACATCATTTCTCTTCACTGTTGTTGTTCCGGGTAATCTGTATTGTGGCAACTGTATCCAGTCAAGGTAAGAAGGTATGTTGGTGCCCCATATTTTCTGATGTGTTAAGGGTACTTGTAAAATGGTTTTGGGCGTACGTGTACCATAATGGAATTTACTTACGAATAAATAATCACCTACCAGCAGAGATTTCTCCATAGAAGGGGTAGGGATAACATAAGCTTCTAAAACCAACCACCTGATGAGTGTTGCGGTTATAACTGCAAATGCAACTGCTTCGCCCCATTCTGCCATCCAGCCACGCTCTCTTGCCGGAATTTCAGAAGCCTTGCCCAGATATTTTACTTGCTGATCGAAGCCAATGATTTAATCACAAAGTAAATCTGGATTATTTATCATTTGATGGTCTTGAATCATTTGTATCCGCCATGCCACCAAATTTAAATGTGCTTCATGCATTTTCTGATGTTC
>DAOLDI010000136.1:0-6105 GCA_035327445.1 Cyclobacteriaceae bacterium
CCCGTGTCGCGGTCTTTGATTACTTTGGCAGAAGCCACTTCACCGTACTCTCCAAACACACGTTCAAGATCTTCTTTTCTGGTCTTGAAATTTAATCGTGCTACGAAAATGTTCATAAAAACTAAATAATTAAGTTGATAATAATGTTTTGCTGAAAGTACCAGACAATCATTTAGTACAGCAAGTACCGCACTTAACAAGGGTCGGGTAAACTTTCTATCACCAAAATATATATTTTTTTTCAGGATTTAAAATAAGAGCTGAAGTACAAGGCAATAATTGAGCATATCAGTTCAATATCAGCTCTTTGGCATTCTTGATGGCGGCCTCTGAGGGTTTTTCACCGGCAATCATTTTGGCTATTTCTTCTATGTGCTGCTGTGCATCTAACTGTCTGATGCGGCTGATGGTTTGCTTATCGCTGCTGTCTTTAAACACGAAATAGTGTGCAGCGGCTTTGGCTGCAATCTGGGGAAGGTGCGAAATGGCAATTACCTGGTGCCTGCCCGACATCTCTTTCATCATGCGGCCCAGTTTCAAGGCAATCTCTCCGCTTACACCTGTATCAATCTCATCAAAAATAATTGTAGGCATGGCAGTCTTTTCGGCCAGCACATATTTGATACAAAACATCAGGCGCGAAAACTCACCACCTGAAGCTACACTTGCCATAGGTGCCGGGGCTATGCCTTTGTTGGCGCTGAAATAAAAATCAATTTCATCAACACCGGCAGGACTTGGTGCAATATTTTGATGTACTACTTTAAAGCTGGCATCGGGCATGCCTAATGCATATAGCAGCGCAACTATTTTTTTACCCAGTTCTGTAAATACTTTTTGCCTGGCTTTACTCAACACTACTGCCTCAGCTGCGACTTCTTTCTCACTTTGCAGCAATTTTCGTTTAGCGTTTTCAAGATGTTCGTCCAGGTTATCGGCCTGCTGCGTTTGCTCACTTAACTTTTCGCGCAGTTGAATCAATTCATCAGCATTTTGCAGGCTATGTTTTTTAAGTAACTGGTAAATAAGACTGATGCGTTCGCGCAGCGCCTGTGTTTGCGCTTCGTTATAATCTATTTGTGCTTCTGCTTTAGAAATTTCAGTTTCAATATCATTCAACTCAATCAAACTGCTTTCAATGCGTTTGAAAATATTTTCGTATGCTTCGGCATAGCCTGCAATACTTTGCAAGGCTGATTTGATTTGAGATAAATGGCTGATGACCGAAAATTCATCTTGCCCCAGCATAACTGCCACCTGGCTCAATTTTAATTTTATTTCTTCCGCATTTTCTGCTACCTGCAGGGCAGCTTCAATGCGTACTTGTTCGCCTTCTTCCAGTTCTGCTTTATCTAGCTCATCAAATTGAAAGCGGATGAAGTCGGCTTCTGCCTTTATTTTTTCACTTTGCTGCAAAAGTTTTTCATAAGCTTGCTTATCATGCTGGTAGTTTTGCCAGGCAGACTGATACGTTTTTAACAGGTTTGCATTTTGCGCGTAAGCATCAATCAATTTCAGTTGATAAACTTGTTTGCTCAATTGCAGGGTTTCGTGCTGCGAGTGGATGTCCATCAACACAGCGCCAATTTTTTTCAGTACATCTAAGGTTACGGGACTATCATTGACAAAGGCTCTTGATTTACCATTCGGATTTATTTCTCTGCGGATGATCAAGGGATCGTCATAGTCCAGGTCTTCTGCTGCAAATAAATCTTCCAGCGCGTAGGCTTTGATGTTAAACTCTGCTTCTGCTACACATTTTTCATTTTCGTTCAGCAATACTTTGGTATCAGCCCTGCTGCCCAGTAAAAGTGCAACAGCGCCCAGCATGATAGATTTACCCGCACCGGTTTCACCGGTAATCACATTAAGCGACTCTGCCGGATGTAACTCCAGGTCTTTGATGAGGGCGTAATTTTTAATGTGTAAGCGACTAAGCATGCAAGCCGGGGTTGAAATTATTTTACATCAAACCGAACGGAAAGGTAAAAGTTTTTCTGCTGATTTTCGGATTCCTGAAATTAAGATTGAGGGAATTAGCCGCCAATCATTTTTTGGTAATTGCTTCGCTTGCTCGGGTCTATGGTAACAATGATTTCATAAGCCTCTCTGCGCAGGTTGAGGTTGCCATCTGAAAAGATATTGGCCAGTTCCGGACCTTTGGCATCAAAAAAGCTGATCACCAGAATAGCGTTGGGGTTGATGTCACGCACTTTTTTGATTTCGCGCAGGCATTTCACAATGACTTCACGCGTTTGATCCGGATTTTTCTCAAATAAATCCAGTCCGTGCCTGTGGTACTGGTAAATGGATTTGCGTATCTCCACCATCTGTGCATTGGTGATATTTTCAATCAGCCAGTAACGGTTGCGGTTACTGCCAAGCGGCTGCCAACCAGGGCGGTTAACTTGTTGTGCGTTGTTTACAATCTGCAAGGCTTTTTGAAAGTGCGGGTTGCCACCTAATTCGCTGAAAGAATCGTAATCAAAACCTAAAATCACATAGGCATAAAATGCCAGCATTGAAGTGAGGTTAGAGATATACACATTATCATTAAACTCAAGTGGCTGTGATTCTATGTAATCGAATTCCCAATCGCGGTCGGCAAAATTGAAAACTACAGTTTCATAATTGGTATTGAACACCGGCCTGCCGGATTGCACCTGTACGGTTGCTGTAAAATTACCGATGCTGGGCATGCGGTTGATGGTGATCAGAATGTTACAGTTGATACGCTCATGCGCCTTATAGGTATCATTGGTCCATTTACGCGTATTCAAAAATTGCGCAAAGGCGGTTTCCATATCTCTGAATACAGCGCGGTCTGATGTCTGCACCTGGTCGGCATTCACAATTACCTTGCAGTTAAGTTCCTGCGCTTCTGCCAGCAGCGGTAACATCAATAGTATGAAGATTAACTTACGCATGCTTTAATCTGATAATTTCATTTACAATATCTGTGGCAACGGCTCTTTTATGCTTGGCTTCAAAATGTTTGATACCTGCATGACTCAAGATACTTATTTTATTGGTGTCTTTGGCAAATCCTGCGGCAGGGTTATTCAAAGAATTAAGTACAATGAGATCAAAGTTTTTGCGCTTCAGTTTCTCAGCGGCATTATGCTCTTCATTTTCAGTTTCTAAAGCAAAGCCAATATTCAACTGACCTGGCTTTTTCAATTTACCTATTTCAGCAGCTATGTCTATATTTTTTGTAAGCCTGATCATCAGTTCATCTGAATCTTTTTTGATTTTCTGATTGGCTTTTTCGGCAGGTTTATAATCTGCTACGGCCGCTGCAAATACAGCCAAAGCGGCATCATCATACTGCGCTCTACAGGCCGCATACATTTCATCTGCAGATTCCACTTTAATCAAACTGATATTTTCATGCTGCACACTTTCTTTGCTCGGCCCGCTGACCAATACAACATTTGCACCATGTTTAGCCAGTACTTCTGCAATGTGATACCCCATTTTTCCACTTGAATGGTTTCCTATGTAACGCACAGGGTCAAGCGCTTCGTATGTAGGGCCGGCAGTTACCAGTGCTTTTATGTTCTTGAGCGCGCTGCTTTGCTCAAAATAAAACTGTAATGTATGCAGAATATTTTCCGGTTCGGCCATTCTGCCTTTGCCTTCAAGCCCGCTGGCCAGTTCGCCTGTTTCGGCATCAATCAAAATATTACCGTATGCGCGAAGCTTTTCAATATTGGCCTGTGTGGCCGGGTGCTTCCACATGTCAAGGTCCATGGCAGGTGCAAACATAACCGGGCATTTGGCCGAGAGGTATACAGCCAGTAAAAGATTATCGCATATACCATTGGCCATTTTGGCTATGGTATTGGCGCTGGCGGGTGCAATCAGCATTACATCTGCCCAAAGGCCCAAGTCAACATGATTGGTCCATTCGCCTGCTTCATTTTTGATGAATTGCTGATGAACCGGATTTTTAGAAAGCGTAGCGAGTGTGAGGGGGCTTATAAAATCAGTGGCCGAGGAAGTCATCACAATCTTTACCTCGGCCCCTGCCTTTACAAGAAGTCGTACTAAAACAGCAGCCTTATAAGCAGCAATGCTTCCGGTTATGCCAAGTACAATCTTCTTGCTATGTAGCATACTTATTCTGCCGCTTCAGCATCGCGCATTCTGTGCACTAACTTGTCTTCCATGAACTCTTCAGTTGCGGTAGAGGTTGGCTTAGGCATGCGCTCGTAAAATTTTGAAATTTCAATTTGCTCGCGGTTTTCAAAAACCTCTTCCAGGTTATCAACCGTTGTGGCAAATTCTGCCAGCTTATTGTTTAACTCTTCTTTCAGGTTAGAGGCAATTTGCTTTGCTCTTTTTGAAATAACCACCACTGATTCATAAATATTGCCAGTCTTCTCGGCAATTTTGTCCATATCGCGTGTAATGATTGATGATTGTGTAGCCATGATAATTTATCTGTGATTAAAATTTAGTGATCTTACTTAAACTCTCTATGTATAATTTTTCGGCATCTCTTAAGAGATTGCTTTTAGGATACGAATCAATAAAACTTAGATACATGCTTACTACTTCATTGTATCTTTCTTTTTGTTTGGCTGGTATACTTTCTTCTGCCAGTTTGAACTGTGACAGAATGCGGTAATACATGGCTTCTTCTATATAATCAGAGTCGGGAAATTCTTTTTTGAAATTATCGAAAGCGATAATTGCAGCTTTGAACATCCCTATTTTGTAATACTGTTTAGCATTTTCAAAACCTTTCTTTTCCAGTTTAGCCTGAGAAACATCAATTACGTTGATAGCCTGTTCTCTGTATTTTGAATTCGGATAACGGTTCAAAAACAATTGCATGGCGTTCATGGCTTCTTTACTGCTGGTTTGGTCGAGGTTAGCAGGAGGGGCGGCCATGTAAAGTGAATATGCATACATGAACTGCGATTCTTCTGCCGATGCACTGCGACCATAGGTTTCATAAAACAGCCTGAACTGGTGCGATGCCATAAGGTAAAGTTTCTGGTAATACTGGCAGTAAGCCATATATAACTGTACTTTTTCACCCTCTGGCAAACCCCTGATTACCGGCATAATCTGCTCAAATAACACAGAGGCTTTGTAATACTCCTTCTCCTCATAATAACGCAGTCCGGCTTCGTACTTTACCCGCCAGTCGGGGCTGCGCTCAATTCTCCTGAATTTGGTACATGAAAGGGCCGTAAGGGCCAGAACTATGATTAAAAGCGTATTAAGCTTCAAAAATTTATGCATAAGCCTGCAAATATAGTGTAAGCCCCTGATTTATTGCAAACCAGGAACTGTTGCAGTAAAACGTAAAAAGACAGGTTTAGGGTACGCTATTTACGCACAATCAATTTGCGCGTGAGCACGTTCTGGTTATCAACATAAAGGGTGAGAAAATAAATTCCCGGGCTAAGGTCTTCGGTTTTTATTTTGAGGCGATTCTCATAGTAAGAAAGAGGATATTCAGCAATAATATTACCCAGCACATTATGTAAAATGATGCTGGCGCTTACGCCATCCTGATTGATGCGGTAATCGATAAAGCCGGCATCTTTCACCGGGTTAGGGTAGATTTCATTTACGGTAACCTTCTCGTTTTGCAGGGCCACGGCCCTGCCGCTTTTCTCTTCAACTTTTATTTCCAGGTCTATTTCAATGAATTCTGTGGGTTTTTGCCGGCTAAATAAGCGATAGTGCAGGTTAAAGACGCCTTCTGTAAGCCCTGCCTCAACACGCAAAGCCAGGTTAGATAAGGTTTCTCCGGCCTCCAGGCGATAGTGGTATTCCTTAATGCTGGCATCCATGCAATTTTCACCCAGACAGAAATAATGTTTTTGAGTTCGCCCCAGATCTTCAGCAATTTCCTGAATAACAATATTGCTTGCTTTATCACCACTATTCCTGATTTTAATGGGGATGATGAGGGTTTCACCAATGCCGGCCTTTGCCTTTGGGTCAAAATCTACCAGACTGATATCCTGCCCATAAATACCTGTGCAAATGAGAGTTAGCCATATGAAAGCAATTGAGTGTAGCATTTTCCCGGAATATCAGATTAAAAGCCAAGCAAAATTTAGCTGAAAATTTGTGGCAATC
>DAOLDI010000137.1:0-6047 GCA_035327445.1 Cyclobacteriaceae bacterium
TTAGCTGATGGAGGTGAGGGCAGTATAGAGGCTATTGCCGGGTATGCCGCTTTCAGGCAAGTGTATACTGAAGTACATGATGCTTTAGGTAAACCGATTAGCGCTTATTATTTATATGAGCAACACTCAGCAATAGCTTTTATAGAATTGGCAGTTGCATCGGGCTTGTCCTTGATTGCTGAAAATGAAAGAGATATCCTGAACAGCAGCAGCCTTGGCACGGGTGAGCAAATATTACATGCCATTAATGCTGGGGCCAAAGAAATTATTTTAGGTATTGGGGGTAGCGCCAGTAACGATGCCGGCATAGGTATCTTACATGCACTTGGTTTCAGATTTAAAAATGAGTCAGGCCAGGTATTAGAACCGCTTGGAAGAAACCTTGAACAGGTAACTGAAATTTTATGGCCCGATCATGAATTATTGAAGGGTGTCACTTTTAAAGTATTGTGCGATGTAAGTAATCCCTTATTCGGTAAGCAGGGTGCTGCTCATGTTTATGCCGCTCAAAAAGGTGCTGATGAAAATACAATTGAACAATTGGATAAAGGACTTCAGCATTTTGCCGAAATTTCATTCAAGTATCTTAACAAAAATTTTAGCCATGCACCCGGTGCAGGTGCGGCAGGAGGAGTAGGTTTTGGCATGTTGGCATTTCTTAATGCCAGGTTAAGTCCGGGTATTGATACCATGATGCAATTATTAAACTTTGATGAAGTTATTAAAGATGTTGATCTGGTGATTAGCGGAGAAGGAAAATTTGATGAGCAGACTTTATCAGGTAAAGTGCTTGCAGGTGTCTACCAAAAGACGCTTCAGTTCAATAAACCTTTGATCATTGTTGCGGGACTGAATGCGCTGCCTGCTGAAAAAATCTGGCCCGATGTAAAAGTTTTTACCTTAATGGATATCGCCACTAATACACATGAGGCCATTCAAAACGCTGCAGCTTTACTCAGAAAATTAATCATCGAAAAATTGATACCTCAAATCCCTGAAAATTGAAACTTATTGATCCTTTTACTTTTGAAATCGACATTCTTGTGCAAGCAAGTGGCGTAGACGAATTAGGTCATGTGAACCATGTTGTTTACCTCGATTGGGTACAACGCGTTGCGGCAGCTCATTGGAATCAGGTAGCGCCCATTCAGATGCAGAACGATTGCATTTGGGTGGTAGTGAGGCATGAAATCGATTATTATAAATCAGCTATGCCGGGCGATAAAATTAAGGCCCACACCTGGATAGAAAGTTATCATGCAGCTTCAACGGTGAGAGCAGTTAAAATATTTTTAGAAGAAACAAATGAAGTACTCATACAATCAAAAACCACATGGTGCTTGCTCGATCCGCAAAATATGCGACCCAAGCGCATCAGCACTGAAATAAAAGCTGCACTACCGTTAAAACCCTCACATGCATAAAGCGTTTACTTAAGTATGAAATTGTTAAGCCGAAGCATCATTTACTTTTCAGTAGTGTTAACAAGTTTAACTGCACATGCGCAAAATGGCTTTCAGGAGGGATACATCATCACGAATAATGGAGATACCATAAATGGATTTATCAAAGACAGGAGAGAAGGTAGTTTCGCTGATTTATATAAACAAGTAAGATTTAAGGGCAAGGGTATGTTTACAAAGAAGTATAGCGCCCATCAAATTTCAGGCTATAAAAGAGGTAATGATATTTTTGAAAGCCATTGGTTTGAGCAAGACAGAAGGTTGCTGAAAGAGAATTACTACAGCAGAAAGGGAGCAGGTAGAAAAGTATTTTTAAAAGTTGTTGAATCTGCTTACCTCAGTTTGTATTACAAAGAATTTTTAGATCAGGAATCTGGTTTTGTTGACTATTTTCCGCTGTTTAAAAGAGAGGATGAAGATTATTTTGTACGCGTAACGCAAGGTATATCAGGCTTGAAGAAAAAGCGACTGGCTGAGTATTTTAGAGATTGTCCTGATGTACTTGAACAAATTGAAAACAATATGCTCAAAACGCCCATGCAAATTGCGGAGTACTATAATTTAAACTGCCGCATAAAGCCTGTAAAATAAAAAGGCCACCCTAAGGTGGCCTTTTTGAAACTTGCAATTTGCAGATTACTTCTGCCTGTTAATGGTTTCGGTGTTCATGGTGCTTTTGCTTAAAGGGCCTTTGATGTTACCCTGGGCATCCAACTCAATAATTTCATAATTGAATCTTTCTAAACCCGAAAGAATTTTGCTCTTATCACCTACAAGCAAGATGTTCATCTTATCAGGATTAATCCATTTAGCAGCAAGTTTATCAATTTCAGCTTCATTAATGTTTTTCAAAATCTTGTTTTGCTCATCAACAAAGTTACCGGGCAGATCATAACGTAAAATTCTGCCGATAAAGGCTGCTTTCTGGAATCCGGTTTCGTACGCGCGCGCATCACTCTGGCCAAGCGCACTCTTCATAAACTGAATTTCTTCTTTGGTAATACCACTCCTGGCATACATGCTTAATTCGTTCATCACTTCATACAAAGCGCTGTCAGTTGCATCTTGTCTGATGCCAGAGCTAAATGCAAAAGTACCCGTGTACTTGTTGCCACTGAAGGAAGAACGTGCGCCATAAGTATAACCTTTGTCTTCACGCAGGTTCAGGTTAATACGGCTGTTAAAAGCACCACCTAAAACATAGTTCATTAAGGTGGCTCTGTAATATTCTCCGGTTACATCATATTTAAGTCCGGTTACCCCACCCACTCTGAATTGGGTTTGCGCAGCACGAGGTACATCTACCAGGTAAATTCTTGTTTTATCTACATTAGGTTTTACATCTATGCTGGGCATTTTAATTTCCTTGTTAGGAAGTTTGCTAAGGAAACTCAACTTAGGCATAATTTCATTTTGTGTTACATCGCCCACAATTACCAGTTCAGCACCGCGGGCCGTCATGTAGTTTTTGTAATAGTTTTCTACATCACCAAGTGTAAGGTTAGCAACTGTGTATTCAGTACCAGCCTGGCTCATGGCCAGGATGTGGTCTTTGCCGTAGTTCAAAACATCAAACACATCAGATGCAATGGTAGCGGGCTGTGACCTGCGCTGCTTAAAGCTTTCAAGCGCCTGGCGCTGTATTCTGTCGAAATCATCCTGACTAAATACTGTATTGAACATACGCTCTTCTAAAAGTGCAAGTGTTTTATCAAGGTTCTTCTTTAAAGTTTGCACCCTGAAAGTAATTTCATCTAAACCACTACCTACACTCACAGAGCTACCTAACTTTTGTAACTCAGCCTGCATTTCTTCTGCAGAATAATTTTTTGTGCCTTCGTTCATCATGGCTGCAAACATGTTGGGCAAGCCAATCTTAGAAGTATCGTTCGCCATCAATAAATGTCCGCCCGGCATTGAGAAAGAAATGGTAACAATTGGTACTTCTTTGTTTTCAGTTCCGATTGCCTTTATGCCGTTATCCAGATTCTTCTTCCAGTAAGATGGAATTTTCACCACCGGATTTGGTCCGCTTGCTGGCATTTTGCTTCTGTCGAAGTTATCTTTTGGTTTTAAATATTTTAAACCTGCGTAGCCATAATCTGGAGCTACATATTTGGATTCATCAATAGTATAGTTCTCAGGGGCAACGATATTGCTTTCCTGGCCTTTGGGAACTACACTAACAATTACAGCAGGTTTGTCTTTGATATATTTTTCATACACGCGCATTACTTCTTCTTTGGTAACATTAGTGTAGCGCTCCAATTCTTTTGCAATCATGTTTGGATTACCCGTGAAGGTTTGATAGGATGCTAACTGCGATACCTTACCACTTACACTTTGTAAACGGTTTATGTATTGCGACTCAAATCCTCCGATAAACTTGGCAATGTCATCGTCACTTACACCTCTTTCTTCAAAAGATTTGATGGCTGCGGTAATCAGTTTATAAGATTCTGAAAGGGAAGTACCTGGCGTAGGTGTAAGACTAATACTGAATTCACCTGCCAACTCACTACCTCTGTTAAAAGCAAATGCACTTAGTGCTTTCTGATCTTTTATAATGTTCTGATAGAAAATTGAATTCTTACCCTGACCTAAAATTTGCGCGAGGCATGAAAGTGCAGCTTCATCTTCATGATAGTTGGGTACAGTAGGCATGGTGATGGAAAGTTGTGGCAACCTGGCGTAGTTATCAACCAGGGTTACATAACGGTTGCCTTCCAGTACGGGAGCTGGAATGTTCATATTCTGCACTTCGGGTCCGCGTGGAATTGAACCGAAATATTTCTCCACCATTTTAATCACCTCGTTGGGTTTAACATCGCCACCAATAGTAAGGGTTGCGTTGTTGGGTCCGTACCAACGTAAGAAGAAGTTCTTCAAATCGTCTACATCAACACGATTCAAATCTTCAATATAGCCAATGGTTAACCAGGAGTAAGGGTGGCCATATGGATATAAATTCTTGGCCGTAACTTCACCCACCAAACCATAGGGGCGGTTGTCATAATTTTGCCCGCGTTCATTCTTTACTGTCTCACGCTGTATTTCAAATTTTCTTTGTGTTACAGCATCCAATAAGAAACCCATACGGTCGGCTTCGAGCCACAATATTTTTTCTAACTGGTTATTGGGTATTGTCTCAAAGTAGTTTGTGCGATCGCGGTTGGTTGTTCCATTTAGGGTTCCACCTGCTTCGGTAATTATTTTAAAATGTTGTTCATCAGCAACGTTATCGCTCCCCTGAAACATCATGTGTTCAAAGAAGTGCGCAAAACCAGATTTACCGATTTCTTCCCTTGCTGAACCCACGTGATAAGTAACATCTACATGCACTACGGGGTCGCTGTGGTCTTCATGAATGATAACCGTTAAACCATTAGGTAAAACATACTTCTCGTAAGGAATGACCAATTGGTTCCCTTTTTTCTCAACACGCTCAACAAGTTTTGCCTGTGCCATCACCCCAAAAGGTGCCAGCAACAAAAGCATCATCTGGGCTATTTTCATTGTTTTCTTCATAATTAGCTGTTTTAAAAATCGGACGAATATAAAGTATCCTGAAGGCTATATGCCTAAGAATTACAGGATTGGTAAGATTGAAATTTGGGCCTTATGCTTATTTTGGTAGCTATATGAAAGGAAGTGATAAGGATTACGATTACATCATCATTGGTTCTGGATTTGGAGGATCTGTTTCGGCAATGCGTTTAGCTGAAAAGGGATATAAAGTTTTGGTAATTGAAAAAGGAAAACGATGGGAAGACAAAGACTTTCCGAAATCTAACTGGAACCTGAAGAAATATGTATGGCTTCCTGTTTTAAGATGCTTCGGATTTTTACGCCTGAGTTTTTTTAATGAAGTATTTATTTTGAGTGGTGTTGGTGTTGGTGGCGGCTCATTGGTATATGCCAACACACACATGATGCCCAAAGATTCATTTTATCAAAATGAGATTTGGTCGCATTTTAAAAACTGGAAAGAAGTGCTGGCGCCATTTTATGCTAAAGCGCGTTTTATGTTAGGAAGTACAAAATATGAAAAAGAAAATGCCGAAGACCTTGCATTAAAAGAGGTTGCAGAAGAAATGGGCGCAGCACATACTTATGGCAAGGTAGATTACGTGGGCGTTTACCTGGGAGATACCAAAGAAGAGAGAGATCCTTACTTTAAAGGCCTTGGCCCTAAGCGCAAAGGCTGTATAGAATGTGCAGGTTGTATGGTGGGCTGCAGGTACAATGCAAAAAACACACTTAATAAAAATTATCTCTGGTTAGCCGAAAATTTATTTGCCGCAGAAGTGCTGGCTGAAACACGCTGCACAAAAATTGAACATCATGCTGACGGAACTTATACGGTGCATACTGAAAGCAGTACTAACTTCTTGCGAAAAACAAAAAAGTCCTTCCGCACAAAAGGCCTGGTAGTAAGCGCAGGCGTATTAGGTACACTTGAACTCTTGCTGAAACAAAAGCTGGTGTACAAAACTTTAACAAAATTATCTGATCGCCTGGGCGATAACCTGCTCACCAATTCAGAAATGCTTTCAGGTGTTGTTGCAGCAGATAGAAAACTAA
>DAOLDI010000138.1:0-5985 GCA_035327445.1 Cyclobacteriaceae bacterium
CATTTTGGGCGATGGTATTGTATTGGAATTTCCAGGTTTTGTAGTAGATATTCAAAGTCCGGGTGCCCAATCATTCATCAAACAAGAAAATAAAGGCAAGCAGCAAATCAAAATTAGTGCACATGTGGTGATGATGTGCGGCTGCACCATAACCAAAGATGGACTTTGGAATGCCAACAATTATGAAGTTCAAGCTGTGCTTTCATACAAAGGCAAAAAATTAGAAGAAATAAAGATGCGCTGGGTAAGCGATAACCAATATGAAGCCCAATTTGAACCTACAGAAAAGGGCGTTTACGAATTCTATGTCTATGCTTATGACCCCGCTACTGGCAACACAGGTGTAGATTTCAGCTCATTTATAGTACAATAAGAATATTTGTATAAACGACTATACGATTTATATACAAAAATTACCGATTCTCAAATTTGTCGCACCTCTGCGGTGGCAAAAAATTACACTTTAATTAAAGCCCTCTAATTGTCAAATAATCAGCTGAATTAACATTCTTGACCTATCAATAGGATATTAATCAAGTTATTTCGACCTTTAGTGGCAATGTACCTTCACTTAAACTGTTGATGAGAGATAAGATTTATGCCGCTTTAGGTATTGAAGCTCCACTCGCTGGCCGTGTTTTCATTCTCTTAGGCATGGGCTTCTTCATGGGGATTTTCCTGGCCACCTTTGAAGTAGGTGCTCTTTCTTTGTTCCTCAGAAAATTTGATGAAGCCAACGATCTGCCCCTCGCCCTTTTGGTGGGTGGTTTTTTTGGGCTGGTTGCCACTTATATCTATAATTTTTTACAAACAAGAATTTCATTTACCGCTCTAGGCATTAGTTCTTTACTGGCCATTGCGGCATTGATTGGCTTTACAGAAATTGAGATTATTTGGGAAAAATCTCCAGAGCGGCTCTATTTCTTCCTCTTTACCTTCATCATTCCTTTTTCCTTTTTACTTGTCCTTATATTCTGGGGGGCATTTGGTCGTTTGTTTACCCTGAAGCAGTCTAAAGCCATTATCGGTAATATAGATACAGGTACTTTGGTGGCAACCATTATTGGTTTCTTCTCTATTCCGCTATTGCTGAAGTTTATCTCAGAAGACCGCCTCTTTATGGTGAGTCTTGGCGCAGTACTGTTTGAATTGCTGCTCTTCATTTACATGTCGGCCAAGTACTTGCGCAAATCAAAAGAAAGGAAAGAAAATGAAGTTGTTGAAAAGCACGAGCAATTACCCTACGTAAAGTTCTTCCGGAACAAATACATTCTTATCATGTGTGCCTTCACTTTGGCCTCAGTAATTGCCGTACAGTTTATTGATTATGCCTTTTTGAATGTTACTACTATTCAATTTGATGAAGATCAGATAGCTGAGTTTCTGGCATTTTTTGAAGGTACCATTGTAATCTTCAGTTTCTTATTTCAAACCTTTGTAACCGACAGGATTATTTCACAGTTCGGCTTAAAAGTTTCATTATTGGTTACACCTGTTGTGGGCGGTATTTTTGTTGGCATATCATTTTTACTCGGCTCATTGTTAGGCTACACCATTGAATCTGATACCATTATCTTTTTCTTCCTTGCCATTGCCATGAGTAAGCTTTTGCTCAGCTCGTTAAAAGATGCCTTAGATCAGCCAACATTTAAACTTTACTTTCTGCCAGTTGACTCAGAACACCGCTTTGATGTTCAAACCAAAGTTGAGGGTGTATTCACTGCCCTTGCAAGTCTTATTGGCGGTGCTATTATCTTATTATTCACAAAAGTCGATTTCATCGATTTGATTTATATCGTTTTCCTGGCGGTTCCCATTATTGTAGTTTGGTATTTGCTGGTAGGCCGCATGCACAACTGGTATAAAGAAACCTTACAAGGTACTTTAATCAAAAACAAAGAGAAATCTGCAGTTAATCTGAGTAAAGAATACGCCTTAGACAAGGTGTTGGAAAAAGAAGTTAATAGCGAAATTGAAGCTAAGGTTATTTATGGTTTAAAGTTGATGAAGAAACTTGAGCCAGCCTTATATGAATCTTCTTTGCTTAAACTTGCGGAAAGCCCCTCTCAAAAAATAAGTGAGTATGCCAGGGAAAAAATAAAAGAGCTAAACCTTGAATCTCCAGAAAAAGATCAAAGCATCAGAGAACTTGCAAAACAAGCTTTAAGTGAAACAGAAGATAGTGATTTACTTTCCATTTCTCCTGAGCGATTAATGAAGTTAAGTAAATCGGTAAGGAAAGATGACCGCATACTTGCTGCCAAATTATTGCGCAAACTTATCAGCAATAAAACAATATTTATCTTACTTGAACTGTTGAGAGACATTGACGCCTCTGTGCGTAACGAAGCATTAATTACAGCCAGAAAAGTAAAGCGCCAGGAAACATGGCCGGTATTAATTGAACTTCTCTCTTCTCCCTCGTACAGTTACCAGGCAGTTGCTGCCATGAAAGAAGCTGGTGCTGCCGCATTACCTGTTTTGGAATCTGCATTTCATAAATCAGGTCAATCAGATTTAGTGATGTTGAAGATTGTGCAAATTATGGGGCACATAGGTGGCAAAGAAGCGATGAACTTGCTTTGGAAAAAAATTGATTATCCCGACAAGCGCATCGTCAAACAAATCGTATACAGCTTAAGATATTTTAACTACCAGGCTAAAGGCTCAGAAAGAACGCCTATCATACATCTATTAGAAGCAGAGGTAGGAAAAACCTTATGGAACCTGGCTGCCATTAATGAATTACCCAAGGAAGAAAGCTTTCAATATTTAAGGCAAGCACTTAAAGAAGAGGTATCAGAGAATTTCGATCAGATTACAATCCTGATGTCTATCTTGTATGATCCTGAATCAGTACAACTGGTGAGAGATAATGTTGAATCAGGAACATCAGATGGTGTGGCCTTCGCTTTAGAGTTGATGGATATTTTTCTGGATGAAGAATTGAAACCCAAGCTAGTTCCATTGTTTGATGATATCAGCATAGACAAAAAAATTGAATTACTCCAAATTTACTTCCCACGCGAGAACTACAACCCAATTCAGGTAATCAATTACATCATCAACCGCGATTTTAATCAGAGTAATCGCTGGACAAAAGCCTGCGCTATACATGCAGCTGCATTCTTATCAGAGTTCAGGGTAAGTCGTGGTTTGCTCGGACAAATTTTTAATCAAGACAAACTTTTAAAAGAAGTGGCCGCGTGGACTGTTTACAACAAAGATAAAGCAGCATATGAAAAGATATCTGAACGCTTAAGTCAGCAAGACAAACGCTTTCTGGACAACTCATTGGCAAATAATCAATTGCTTGAAGGCTTAGATGACGGATTCTTCCTTTGGGTAGAGATGGTTATGTTTATTAAAGATCTTCCAATATTTAATGGCATAAGTGGCAACTTGTTAAGTGATATAGCTGATAAAATTAAGCCTCACATACTTAAACCTGGTGAGAAAATAAGCTTCGATGCACAGGAAGAAAACGCTCCGATCTTTATCATCGCACATGGTACTGCCAATTTATATAATGAAGAAATACTGGTTAACGCGCTTCATGCAGGCGCCATTGTTGGTGATATTAAAAATGAAACCACTTATAAAAATGGAAATCAAATAATTGCTACAGAGCGTTGCGTGATTTTCCAGGTAGATATTCTTGATTTTTATTTCGTACTGGCAAGCCATCACGAATTAACGCAAGGATTAATTAAAAATGTAACAGAAACAACTAAATCTTAAAACAACATAACATCATGGCCTTTGATATTGATGTAATAATTTCTTTTGCTGATAAAGACAATGAATTAAAAGACAGAACCAATACCGGTTGGGTTGATTATTTCAAAAAATTTCTTGAACTGATGCTGTACCAGGTATTAGGTGAAAAACCTAACATACTTATGAAGTCTGAGTTTGATAGTCTAACGGCAGCATCGCATGAAAATAGCGCAGTACTGGTAAGTATTTTATCAGATGAATACATCAAAAACGGCAGGTGTTTAGACACGCTGGAATCATTCTATAAAAATACTGAATCAACACCAGGCGTTGAGCGCATATTTAAAGTACTCAAAAATCCAATTAAAATTGAAAATCAACCTCCCCGATTAAGAGGACTATTACCATTTGATATGTTTCAGCAAGATGTTGAAACAGGCGCATCAAAAGAGTATACCGATTTCTTTAGCGCAGATGCGGAGAAACAATACTGGATGAAACTGGTTGATCTTGCTTATGAAATACACGAGAGTCTGCTGGCACTTAAAGAGTACGGTCAGAAGAAAGAAATTAAAAATGTTTTCAAAAGAAAAATTATTTACCTCGCTGAAACAGGTCACGACCTTACTGTGCAGCGCAATATTATTAAGCGAGAATTACTAAGGCATGGCTACATAGTATTACCATCACAAACGCTACCCAACAAAATTACTGAACTAGAAAAATCCGTTTCAGAAGATTTGAAAGAAGCCAGTATGTCTATACACCTGGTAGGCAGCGCATATGGTGAAATACCCAGTGGTGCAGACAAATCAATTGTTGAGATACAAAATAAACTGGCTGCAGAAAAAAGCAGATCTGTAGGTTCAAAAAAAGAAATTTTCTCAAGGTTAATTTGGATCTCTCCTGAATTGAAAAACGCAAGTGAAAAACAGAGAAGCTTTATTGATAACCTGAAACGAGATGTTGAAGCACAGGAAGGTGCAGAATTACTGCAAACTCCACTTGAAGATTTTAAAAATATTGTGCGTGAAGAATTACTGGAATCAAACTACGATAAAGCACGTCTGCTGGAAACAAATGGAAAATCTGTTTATGTGTTACATGACAGGGTTGATGCTGATGAAGTTAAGCCCATGATTGATTACCTGGAAAAATCTGGTTACCAGGTGTTGTTACCTCGCTTTGAAGGCGAGTTACTTGATTTAAGACAAAGACACATAAATAATTTGAGAAGCTTTGATGCCGCACTCATTTACAAAGGCAAAGTAAATGAACAGTGGGTACGCATGAAGCTACTCGACCTGTTAAAGGCTCCGGGCTTTGGTCGTAAAAAACCTATTAAAGCTAAAGCTGTAATGGCTAAACCTGGTTCACTTCAAGATAAAGAAGTGATTAAACAACATCAACTCACTTTACTCGAAGCTGATGAAAGTAAAACAATTGATTACCTCAAAAATTTTCTGCAAGAACTAAACTAAGCTTTTATGAAAGAAAGCGAAATCACCGGTGGTTATTACATCAAAGAACAGGAAATCAACAATCCTTTTCCTGGGCTAAGGCCATTCAAAATCGAAGAGAGCCATCTATTCTTTGGCAGAGAAGGCCAAAGCGATGAGGTACTGCTCAAACTCTCAAAACATCGCTTCGTTGGAGTTATAGGTCCATCAGGAAGTGGTAAATCATCATTCATTTACTGCGGTGTATTACCTATTCTTTATGGTGGATTTCTTACAGATACAAGTCCAAATTGGGAAGTAATTGTAACAAGACCTGGTGGCGGCCCTATTGATAATTTGGCAGAAGCCTTACTGAAAAATAATAAAGAATATCGTAACGCTGACGAAGAAGAGAGAAAGATTAAGCGTACGATTATCTCAACTTTATTAAGAAGTAGTTCTTTAGGACTGGTTGAAGCAGTTCAGCAATCAAGAAAAGCTGAAGACATTAACTACCTGATTTTGGTAGACCAATTTGAAGAACTTTTTCGCTTTCGCGATAGTGCAGATACAAACTCAGTAAACGAAACACTGGCATTTGTTAACCTGCTGATTGAAGCCAGTAATTATACTGATTCTCCTATCTACGTTGCCATTACCATGCGTTCAGATTTTATTGGTGATTGTGCACAGTTTCCTGAGCTTACCAAAAAAATTAACGACAGCCACTACTTAATTCCGCAAATGACCCGCGATCAAAAACGCAGGGCTATTGATGGACCAGTTGCTGTTGGTAACGCAACCATTGCCCCTCGCCTCACCCAAC
>DAOLDI010000139.1:0-5971 GCA_035327445.1 Cyclobacteriaceae bacterium
AGATCATTTGCCTGTTGCAGAAGATGCTCCAATTAAACCTGCCGAATCGCCTTATGGTAACACCAAGCAGATATGTGAAGAGATTTTGCGCGACTATTGTGCTGCCAATAAAAACTTCTCAACTATTTCACTCAGGTATTTCAATCCGGTAGGTGCGCATGCATCTGCACTAATAGGTGAACTGCCCTTGGGTGTACCTAATAATTTGGTGCCTTTTATCACACAATCTGCTGCAGGCATTCGTGATGCAATAAGAGTATTTGGTAATGATTATCCTACACCAGATGGAACTGCCATCAGAGATTACATCCACATCACCGATTTAGCCAAAGCACATGTAAAAGCGCTTGAAAGAATCATACATAAGCAGCAGCAATCGCAGTATGAGTTTTTTAATTTAGGAACGGGGAGGGGCTATTCGGTGTTAGAAGTAATACATGCTTTTGAGCAGGTAAGCGGATTGAAGTTAAATTACCAGATCAGCAAAAGAAGAGCAGGAGATGTTGAACAGATTTATGCCGACACAAGATTGGCTGAGCAGGTTTTAGGATGGAAAGCTGAATTGAGTTTAGCAGACATGATGTCTTCGGCATGGAAATGGCAGCAGCAATTAAAAAATCAGGTATGAGTAAGTTTATGAAAAGGAGCATACTTTTTGGGCTGATGGCGGGGCTAATGAGTCTGCAGCTAAATGCGCAGCAGGAAATACCCTTTAAATCAAGCGATGATTTTGAAATTGAAATTGATTACACTTTCAAGCAAAGAAATTCGGTGAGTTCAAACTCTGTGAACCTGGCTGAAACTACTAAAGATTTTGAACGAAGATTGGGGAGCAGTCCTTTACCCTACCTTATTCTGAATGTGCATGTAAAAACTTTACAGCCCAACGAGAAAAGTGTAAGAGTTACCGATAATACCCGCAGGAACATCAGCAATAAAAAGTTAAAGGGTTCTATCACTTTAAAACTTGATATGGGATTTACTTCTGATGTAAAAGATGGTATCAGTCCGTACATGTTCTACATTACCTTTATGGACGATAATAAAGATAACGTAAGCCTCATTCTCATTTCTGTAGAGCAGGATGGAACCTTTCTTGTAAACAAAGAGGTGCGAGGCAGATTCTAAGTTGTAGGCTATTATTTATTTCTATATATAGCAAGCTTGCATGCTATCTACCTTATGAAACAGCGCGGTTTGTTATTGATTTTATGCTTTTCTTTAGTAACGGCTTTAGTAGCTCAGCCACAGCAAAAAAATTCAGGTGAAATTTATGAATCGTTAAAAGGCTTAAACGTCTTGGGTTCGGTACTATACGTGGCTGCACATCCTGATGATGAGAACACCCGGGTAATCACTTTTCTATCTAAGCACCACAAATTAAATACTGCCTACCTTTCTTTAACACGTGGAGATGGCGGACAAAACCTGATTGGTCCCGAGATCGGTAATTTATTGGGATTAATCAGAACTCAGGAATTACTGGCCGCCAGGCGCATTGATGGTGGCGAACAATTTTTTAGCAGGGCCATAGATTTCGGTTATTCTAAAACCGCTGATGAAACTCTCAAGGTTTGGGGTAAGGAAGAAATGCTGGCAGATGTGATATGGGTAATCAGGAAGTTTCAACCCGATGTTATCATCACGCGCTTTCCACCAGATGAAAGAGCCGGGCATGGTCATCACCAGGCATCGGCTATACTTGCTGAAGAGGCTTTCGATCTGGCCGCTGATCCGAAAATATTTCCTGAGCAATTAAAGTATGTGCAAACCTGGCAGGTAAAAAGATTATTTACCAATACCGGCAGATGGTGGAATACCAGCATTGATGAAAATACACCCGGTATCGGTTTTATGGATGTAGGAACTTTCAATGCTGTTTTAGGAGAATCTTATACTGAGATGGCTTCGCGCAGCAGGAGTCAGCACAGCAGCCAGGGTTTTGGTTCGGCCCTAAGAAGAGGTTATGCGCCTGAGTTTTTCGAGTTTGTGAAAGGTGAACATTCATCGCAAAACATTTTGGAAGGCGTAGACACCAGTTGGAAGCGTGTAAAAGGTGGAGAAAAAATTCAAAACCTTGTGCAAAAAGCCATACAGCAATTTGATTTTACCAATCCCGCCAAATCAGTAGAAACCCTTTTTGAAATCAGAACAGCCATTCTTGCTTTGGATGATGGTATCTGGAAGAGCAGAAAACTGGCAGAAACGGAAGCGCTCATTATTGATTGCCTCGGACTCTATGCGGAAGCCAATGCATCGCATTACTTCACTGCACATGGCGATCCCTTAACTATCAATTTTGAATTTACCCATCGTTCAAATAAGCCCATTAAGTTGTTAAGCATACAAGGTTATGCTACTGATACAACATTAAACGCAACACTTGAAAGCAATCAATCGCTCAATATCAGAAAGCGCATGCTTATTCACGCAGATGCGGGCTTATCCGGACCCTACTGGTTGAATCAGCCGCACCAGGTGGGATTATTTAAAGTGGATGATCAGCAACTTATTGGTAAACCTGAGAATGAGCCCATGCTCAGCTTTGCAGCTACACTTGACATTGGCGGTAAACCTATTACCTTAACATTGCCGCTTACCTACAAATGGACTGACCCTGCCAAAGGAGAATTGTATCGTCCATTTGAAATTCTTCCTCCGGCTGTGCTAAATCTTAGTGAACCTGCTTATGTCTTTACCGATGATAATCCGAAAGATGTTCAGGTAATGGTTCGATCTAACAAACGCGAAGCGCTTGAACTGGAAGTTAAATTAGAATTGCCTGAAGGATGGAAATCAGAGCCGGCCAGGTTTATACTCAACTTCAGTAAAATTGAAGAAGAGCAGAAGGTAAGTTTCAAAGTATATCCTGCAAAAGCACAAGGTATCAGTCAAATGGCGGTGAAAGGTTATAGTAAGAACGGAGCAGCGTTAAAAACTTCTGATCGCTCTTTGATTACCATCAACTATGATCACATACCTATACAAACTTTGCTGCCATCGGCAGCAGCTAAGATTGTAAAGATTGATTTGAAAAGAGGCGCAGAAAATATCGGCTACATTGCCGGTGCAGGTGATGGTATACCGGCTGCGCTTAGAAACATGGGTTACCAGGTGAAAGAGTTTAAGAACGAAGAGATTAACCTGAGCAGTCTGAAAGAAATGGATGCGGTTGTGTTGGGTATTCGTTCACTCAATACTAATCCCAGAATAGAATATTTTATGCCTGCAGTTTTAGAATATGTGAAGCAAGGTGGAACAGTTATTTTTCAATACAATACATCAGTTGCTCTTGAGACAGGCACTGTTGTGCCTTATCCATTAAAAATCAGCAGAGATAGGGTAGCAGAAGAAGATGCTCCAGTTAAAATTTTATTACCTGATCATCCGGCAATGACAACACCTAATAAGATCACCCTTCAGGATTTTGATGGTTGGGTGCAGGAGCGTGGTTTGTATTTTCCTAATGAATGGTCAGCCGAGTACAAAGCTTTGATTGGCACAAACGATACAAACGAAACTGAGAAGCAAGGATCTTTATTGATAGCTGCTTACGGTCAAGGATATTTTGTGTATACAGGCTTGTCATTCTTCAGGCAATTGCCAGAGGGTGTGCCGGGTGCCTACAGGTTGTTCAGTAACCTGGTTTCATTAAGTGCATCTGCAAAAGTTTCAAACGCGCAAAGCAGTAAAAAAACAAAGCGTAAATAATGCAGCCACAACAAGAAAAACCACCGGTATTTAAGCGATGGAGCTCATGGTATCTCTTGGTTTTATCGGTTTTACTGATTCAACTTGTGCTGTATTTTGTGATTACTAATCTGTTTTCATGAGCACGGTTGACTGGATCATATTATTTGGAACGCTCATCAGCATTGTTGCTTATGGTACCTGGAAAACAAGGGGAAGTCAGAACATCCAATCATACCTTTTAGGCGATAACACCATGCCCTGGTGGACAATCGGATTGTCTATCATGGCTACACAAGCCAGTGCCATTACTTTTCTTTCTACACCGGGTCAGGCATTTGAAGATGGCATGCGTTTTATTCAGTTTTATTTTGGTTTGCCTTTGGCCATGATTATCCTGGCGGTAACTGCTGTGCCTATATTTTATCGGCTCAAAGTTTATACAGCATATGAATATTTAGAGGGCAGGTTCGATTTGAAGACAAGGTCATTGGCTGCTTTCTTTTTTTTGGTACAGCGGGGATTGGCCGCAGCCATTACCATTTATGCGCCATCCATCATTCTTTCTTCCATCATTGGTATGCCACTAAGTATTACTACCATTTTAATTGGTGTACTGGTAATTATTTATACAGTTTCTGGTGGCACCAAAGCGGTAAGCCTTACACAGAAATTTCAAATGACGGTGATGATGGGAGGGATGATACTTGCGGGCATTTGGGTAATTCATCTGTTGCCAGAGGGTGTTGGCTTTAAAGAAAGTTTTGTGCTGGCCGGTGAAATGGGTAAACTAAACCTGGTAAACATGGAGTTCAATTTGTCTGACAGGTATAACATTTGGAGCGGATTAATTGGCGGCATGTTTCTGGCCCTAAGTTATTTCGGAACAGATCAAAGTCAGGTAGCGCGTTATTTGGGGGGTAAATCAATAACAGAAAGCAGGCTGGGCTTACTCTTTAATGGTTTGCTCAAAATTCCAATGCAGTTCATTATCCTCTTTATTGGGGTATTGGTTTTTATTTTCTACCAATTTTATCAGCCACCTATTTTTTATAACGATAGTTTAAAAGCGCGCGCAGCACAAACAGAGTATGCCGCCACATTGCAGCAACTTGAATTTGAATATGAACAATTGCACGAGCAGAAATTAGAAGAGGTAAAATCCTTACTTCGGGCAAATGAGCAAGCAGATAAAAATACTGTAAGCTCAAAAGCTGAAACAGTTAAGGCCATGCAGGCAGAGACTTTTGAATTACGAATGCAAGCCAGATCAACCATTGCTGAAGCAGTGCCGGGTTCAGAGACAAGAGATACAGATTATGTATTTATTCATTTTGTGATGCATCATTTGCCGCAGGGTATTGTTGGATTGTTGATCGCGGTAATTTTTTCTGCGGCCATGTCATCTACAGCATCTGAATTAAATGCACTTGCATCCACCACCACAGTAGATATTTACAAGCGATCGATCAACAGCAAAGGTGATGAAAAACATTACCTTAATTCCTCCAGGTTATTTACACTTATGTGGGGCTTGCTGGCAATATTATTTGCCAGTTTGGCTAATCTGGCTGAGAATCTTATTCAGTTTGTAAATATTGTAGGCTCAATATTCTACGGAACTATACTGGGTATTTTTCTAGCCGCATTTTATATCAAATACATAAAGGGGACTGCAGTATTTATTGCAGCTATACTGGCAGAGTTAATTGTATTGTATTGCTTTTTCTTTACAGATATTGCTTACCTTTTATTCAATATCATTGGTTGTGTTGCAGTGGTATTTTTTGCGCTTGTCATTCAGCTTATCACCAATCAAAAAGCAAGCAATAAAAAAGGCAGCTAAATTAGCTGCCTTTTACAATCGTTTTGAATACTTATTTCTTTTTAACGGGAGTCTTTGGCATCTCTGCATTTATTTTAGCAATAAGCTCCTCATTCAGTTTTACATAACCAAAATCGTTAGGTGCTTTGCTGGCAATATCCATTGATTGCTGTGCAGTAGCTTTTGCGCCTGCATAATCTTTCATAGCATGTTGTACCTGAGCCTTGAAATATACATTCCAGAATTGCTGTGCGTTATTGCCTGTAGCCAGGTACTCATTCACCCACTTCAAAGCCTGGTTCAAGTCGCGCTGCGTATCAAAGTAATAGCGTGCTGCAGCCATCAAATTGGCAGGATTAACACGTGTGCCAGCCTCAATGGCTTTCATTACTTTTTCATCATAATCCACTTCAAAACCTAATTTCACTGATACGTTAGCCCATGCTACTTCAATAT
>DAOLDI010000140.1:0-5956 GCA_035327445.1 Cyclobacteriaceae bacterium
GTAATGCTTTACTAGGAAAGAAATGTTTCGCGCTCCGTATTGCGGCTGTAATGGGAAGAGATCAGAATTGGTTGGCTGAGCACATGCTCTTAATGGGAGTGGAGAGTCCTGATGGCAAGAAAGACTACGTGGCCGCAGCATTTCCAAGTGCTTGCGGTAAAACAAATTTCGCTATGTTGATTCCACCAAAAGAATTTGATGGTTGGAAAGTAACAACTGTAGGCGATGATATTGCCTGGATCAAACCCGGAAAAGATGGAAAGTTGTATGCCATTAATCCCGAAGCCGGATATTTTGGTGTAGCTCCAGGCACAAATGAAAAGACAAATCCAAACGCTATCAATACCATCTCAAAGAATACCATTTTTACGAATGTGGCTATTACAGAAGACGGTGATGTTTGGTGGGAAGGATTAACAAAAGAAGTTCCTAAGAATTTGATTGATTGGCGTGGACAAAAATACGACCCTGCCTCAGGAAAACCCGCGGCACATCCTAACTCAAGATTCACTGTTTCAGCTGCTCAAAATCCTGCAATCGACAATGCATGGGAAAATCCAAAGGGTGTGCCCATTAGTGCTTTCATTTTTGGTGGCAGAAGAAGTACCACAATTCCTTTAGTATATCAATCAGCCAACTGGGCATTTGGTGTTTACCTGGCCTCTACTATGGGCTCTGAAACAACAGCAGCAGCTTTTGGTGAGGTAGGTAAGGTGCGCAGAGATCCATTTGCCATGTTGCCTTTCTGTGGTTATCACATAGCAGATTATTTTAATCATTGGTTACAGTTTGGCAGAGGCTTGCCTGCACCTCCGCGTATCTATGGTGTAAACTGGTTTAGAAAAGACGCTAATGGCAATTTCGTTTGGCCCGGCTTCGGAGATAATATGCGCGTGTTGAAGTGGATAGTACTCAAGAGCAGGGGTGAAGTGAATGCAGTTGAAAGTCCGATTGGCTGGATGCCCACCTATGATGATATTGACTGGACAGGGCTTCAGTTTACCGAAGAACAATTTGACAGTATCATGTCTATTGATGTAGAAGAATGGAAGGCAGAATTATTGCAGCATGCAGAACTGTTTGAACGCATGTATGATAAGCTGCCGAAGGAATTCATTTTCATGCGAGAGCTTTTATTGTCAAATCTTTGGAGATCACCCGAAAAGTGGAAACTCGAACCCGAGCGCTTCTAACAAAGAATTATCTTATACCCCTTGCCAAAAGCGAGGGGTTTATTTTTTATTGCAATGATATAAATGGTTTGTAATTGAATAAATAAAGGGCTTTTTTGGCAATCTAAAACCTAACCAATGGATACTACTAAAACATTTTTCGGACATCCGCGTGGGCTGGCCACATTGTTTTTTACCGAGATGTGGGAGCGCTTCAGCTATTACGGCATGCGGGCCATTCTCATTCTTTTTATGACTACCGATACCGCCATGCAGGGTATGGGCTTGAATACAGAAACTGCCGGAGCTATTTATGGATTGTATACTGCAGGTGTTTACTTGCTTACACTACCAGGCGGTTGGCTGGCAGATAATGTGTTTGGTCAGCGCAAAGCGATCTGGTACGGAGGTATAATAATTATGTTGGGCCATTTGCTGTTGGCTATCCCTGGATCAAATAATATTTTCTTTTTAGGTCTTGCCTTTGTTGCTGCCGGAACCGGCTTATTAAAACCTAATGTAAGCACCATAGTTGGCGATTTGTATCCAGAAGGTGGAGCCAGAAGAGATGCAGGCTTTTCTGTGTTTTATATGGGCATTAACCTGGGTGCATTTTTAGGGCCTTTAGTGGTAAGCTTTTTGGCAGAAAAGGTTGACTGGCATTTAGGTTTTGCCGCAGCTGCAGTAGGCATGTTTTTTGGTTTGATTCAATTCAGATTAACACATGGGTATTTAGGTGAAGTAGGCATAAGGCCTAGTGCCAAAGAAGATACACACACCGGTAAGGGAAACCTGATGCTCGCATTAGTTTTAGGCGTTGTACTGATTGTATTCTTAGCCTTGCTTCAGTTTATGGGGTACATTGATCTTACACAAGCACGAGGTCTTGCAGAAGGTATCGGAATTCTGATTGTTACGGTAACTATATTTTATTTCTTATACATATTGGTAGCCGGAGGCCTGGATGCAGATGAACGCAAAAAAGTAATTGTAATCTTTTTCCTTTTCATAGGCGCAGCTTTGTTTTGGTCAGGCTTTGAACAAGCCGGTTCAACACTAAATCTTTTTGCAAGAGATTACACCAACCGATTTATTTTTGGTTGGGAGATGCCGGCAGGAGTATTACAAAATGTAAATCCGGGTTTCGTTATTATACTGGCTCCGTTGTTTGGTGCATTGTGGGTGAAACTTGCCATCAAAAATTTAAATCCAGCTACACCTCTAAAATTTGGATTTGGTTTGGTATTAATGGGTCTTGGATTTTTGGTGATGTACTTTGCGGCAGGTATTGTAAGCGATGCCACTAAGCCTGGTATGTTCTTTTTAATTCTTACTTACTTCCTGCACACTTCAGGAGAGTTAACATTGAGTCCGGTTGGCTTAAGTGCAACTACAAAGCTTGCACCCAAACGTTATGTAGGGCAGATGATGGGTATCTGGTTTGTAGGAGCTTCACTGGGTAATTTAATTGCCGGCTTATATGCTGGCGGATTCGATCCTGATGATTCATCACAATTGCCATCTCTGTTTATGTCTATTGTTCAGTTTGCTATTGGCGCAGGAATTGTATTCGTAATAATCAGTCCTGTATTAAGGAAGTGGATGGGGCAGGTAAAGTAAAGCAAATTAACAGAGGTCATTAGAGAGGTCAGGTGCAATCCCCGACCTTTTTTGCTTAGGAAAATTTTTACATCTTGCCTTCAGCTAAACTCTGAACCTATGCAAGAAACGCCAGCGCATAAGCCTTACATATCGGCAAAAGATTTTATTCCAGAATTTACATTAAAGGCCATACTGCTCGGATCAGTACTGGGCATCATTTTCGGTGCGGCCACTGTTTACCTGGGTCTCAAAGTTGGTCTTACGGTTAGTGCTTCTATTCCCATTGCTGTATTGGCAATTTCAATTTTCAAAAAATTAGGAAATGCTACTATCCTTGAGAGCAACATGGTGCAAACCATTGGCTCATCGGGCGAGTCAGTGGCGGCAGGTGTTGTGTTTACTGTTCCTGCTTTGCTATTTCTTTCGGGTGGCGAAGCTTACTTTGAATACTTCCAGATTTTTGTGCTGGCCTTAGTAGGAGGTATTCTCGGTGTTTTGTTTATGGTACCTCTGCGTAAAGCACTTATTGTTAAAGAGCATGGTAATCTTCCTTACCCGGAAGGTACCGCTTGCGCTGATGTACTTGTAGCAGGAGAGAAGGGCGGCAAGTTGGCACAAAAAGTATTTATGGGTTTGGGTATAGCTTTTCTTTATAAAGGATTAATGTCGATTCTTGGTTTGTGGAAAGATGTACCTGAGTATGTTTTCAAAAGAGGCTCAGCTTTACCTAATGGAACCCTGAGCGCTGAGATAACACCTGAATTATTGGGTGTGGGATATATCATTGGCCCCCGTATTTCAGGTGTAATGGTAGCAGGAGGTGTGCTATCCTGGCTGGTGCTGATTCCACTCATTACTTTATTGGGAGATGGCTTGAGCAGCCCTATGGCGCCTGAAGAAAGTATCTTGATCAGAGATATGTCGGCCTGGCAAATCTGGAGTAAATACATTCGCTACATAGGTGCAGGTGCGGTAACGTTTGGTGGAGTTATTACACTTATCAAAACATTTCCAACCATCATCAGTGCCTTTAAAGATTCAGTCAAGGATTTCAGGGCAAATTCAGGTACTAACCTGGATACAGAAACCCCTCGTACCAATAAAGACCTGCCTTTGATGTATATCATCATTGGTTCTTTAATACTTGTGGGGCTCATGACAGTGCTTCCGAATATTCCTACCAATCTTGTTTCGGCTATCATGATTGTCATCTTCGGATTTTTCTTTGTTACCGTGGCCTCAAGAATTGTAGGTTTGATTGGTTCTTCATCAAGCCCGGTTTCCGGAATGACCATTGCTACCCTAATGGCAACATCTTTAATTTTTATTGCTATTGGCTGGACAGGCGAGGTGTATCAACCCATTGCACTGGTTGTAGGTTCTATTGTTTGCATAGCCGCAGCCAATGCTGGTGCAACTTCTCAGGATTTGAAGACAGGATATTTAGTTGGTGCCACCCCTTACAAGCAGCAAATAGGAGAGTTAATAGGTGTACTTGCTGCCACTTTTGTGATAGGTTATACTGTTTTACTATTGAATAATACTTTAGGTATAGGGCCTGCAACAGCAGAACATCCCAATCCATTACCTGCACCCCAGGCTACTTTAATGGCTACTGTCATCAAAGGTTTGCTTAGTCAGAATTTACCCTGGGCACTGGTACTAACAGGCATGGGCATAGCAGCTGTTGTAGAGTTGTGCGGAGTAAGTTCATTGGCTTTTGCCGTAGGTGCTTACTTACCCTTATCTACAACATCGCCCATTTTTGCCGGAGGTTTAATTAAGTGGGCTGTAGAGAAATGGTATAGCAAGTCATCAGCTAAATCAGAAGTTAGTACAGGTGCACTGTTCAGTTCTGGATTAATAGCAGGCGGTGCATTAACTGGTATTTTGGTTGCCGTACTTATTGGTACAAACAAGAAAACGACAGAAGGAAGTACTTCAGTAATTTCCTGGATTCATGAGGGGGTTCATGCCATTATCCCAGAAGGTGGAAACCTCATTGGCTTACTCATGTTCATTGTGCTTGGCGCAATACTTTTCAGGTTTGCCAGCAAGCAAACGAATGCAGATTAAATAACAAATTAGTGTTTAATTGTGCTCGGTAGCGCTTAAATCAATAATGGCTTTAAGCCTGTTGATGGCAATGGTTTCTCTTTCATCAACTTTACCATCAGCATGAATGATGTCAAACATGTCGCGGTAAACTTTATATTTCTGAGAGAACTTTATGGCGCTGAAATGATCAAAAGTATCTTTAATCAGCTTATTAAGGTCAGTGTCCTTTAAAGCGTCATATTCAGACTCAGCCTTGGTTAATCTTTGTTCATGTTCTGTTTCTGGAAAGAGTTTATGCATTTTTTCAAGGATAACAGACCTTTCAGTTGGGTGAAACTCACCATCGGCATAGGCCATGTGTACGTACAGAAAAAGCACAAAATCGCTGAATGATGAATGGATAACCATGTTGCTCATAAAACCAATAAAATTGAGTTCTAAAGTAGCTGTATTCAGGGTAAAATAAAAGCCCCACTTAATTAAAGAGGGGCTTTCGAAATAAAGGATTCGATAGATTACATCATACCGCCCATGCCGCCACCGGCAGGCATAGCAGGAACTTCCTTATCTTCAGGAATTTCAGAAACCACTGCTTCGGTTGTTAATAACATACCGGCAATAGAAGCTGCGTTTTCAAGGGCCAGACGAGAAACCTTGGTAGGGTCAATAATTCCGGCATTGAAGAAATCTTCGAACTTGCCGTTGCGGGCATTGTATCCAAAGTCTTTCTTACCTTCACGAACTCGGTTAACAATTACTGAACCTTCCTGACCAGCATTTTCTGCAATGGTTCTTAAAGGAGACTCTAGTGCAAGGCGAACTATGTTAACGCCTGTTGCCTGATCTTCATTTTCCAGGTTTAATGTATCGGTATTTTTCAAAGCATCAATAGCACGCAGGTAAGCAACACCACCACCAGGAATAATACCTTCCTGAACGGCAGCACGTGTAGCATGCAGGGCATCATCAACACGATCTTTCTTCTCTTTCATTTCAACTTCAGTAGCTGCACCAATGTAAAGTATTGCCACACCGCCAGAAAGCTTCCCTAAACGCTCTTGTAATTTCTCTTTGTCGGAGTCTGAAGTTGGGCTTTCAATTTGAGCTTTAATCTGGTTGATGCG
>DAOLDI010000141.1:0-5955 GCA_035327445.1 Cyclobacteriaceae bacterium
GAATTAAGTTCATCTATAGCATTAATCGGTTGAGTCTAACAATTCCTGTATAAGCCCAAGCAGTCTGCCATCATCTGCAGGCCTGAATCCATTTTGCACCACTACATTCCCTTTTCGGTCAAACAAAGCATAGCGCGGAATAGCACCCACCGGTTGGCCTAGCACTTCCCACATATTGACAATAAACTTATGATTGCCCCGATAATGATAACCCTCAAGCTGATTATACTTAATGGCTTGTCTCCATCTTTCGTCCCATTCTGGTTTGTCGATAGAGATATAGAGCTTCACAAGGTTTTCATCATCTATTAAAGGTTTATAAACCTCGTTGTATTTAAAATCCTGGATACAAGGATGACACCAGGTAGCCCAAACATCCAATAAAATATTTTTACCTTCAAACTGCTTTAAAAGCGCAGCAAGTGAGTTGTAATTGCCATTTACAATAAGTCCGCCTTCAAACTCTTTAGCAGATGCACTGATATAATTCTTGAGTTTATCTACTTGTGGAGCAAAGTGTTCTAAATGCCTGGAGTTAGGGTAGCGGGATTGAATATCGTAGAATACTGATAGTAATTCAGGAGAATAAAAAAGCTGATTGTTCAGGAAAATATACAAACCATCAAGTATAAAGGCAAAAGCTGCTTTCTCATCATAAAATAGTGTAGTATCAATTTGGAGTAACCTATGCCTGATACCCTCATCCAGTGTATATTTATTTTGCGGAACATGATACTCTCTGTATCCCGACAAGGTAGACACTAAAGATTCCATCATGTTATTATAATCATTGCTGTTTGGAGCAGGCCTGATATTTTTTCTAACATACTGCTCGTATTCCTCAATAAGCATTTCCCATTCTCTGCTATATATATTCACTTGCGCTGTAGAATCTTTATATAAAACCATTACATGATCTTTCCGCTTAAGAAACATACCATTTAAAAAAATGCTTCCATAAAAGGATTGAACTTCTGTTATCAAAAAATCCTTAATCTCATCATTAATCTCTGGTTTAACTTTGGGTTTTTGTTCCAATACCAGGTTCATTCCAATTTGATTTATTTGATTTACTTCTCTTTGGGTAAGAGAGTCTAAAATCCGCATAGCTTTATCGGGTGTTTCGGCATTGCGAATCATATGCGAATAATAATTTCCATCTACCTGATTTGGTATATGATAGGATGTGCGGATATTTCTATTATAGAATTGATTTATTTCCTTGTAATCTCCATCGATCGAAACAATTGAACCTTGCTTGATAGAATCCAGTAAATAATAGTACTTTTCCCAACCTTGATGCTTATGTTGGTTAATTTTACTTTGGTCAATCTCAAAGTAAATTTTCGCATTGCTATCATGAAAAAATCGGTAGGTCATACTTCTGAAACTGATACGTGTTATTCCATATCCCTCACAATCATACTCTACTCTGAAAGTACCATTAGGAGCTGGCTTTACATCTATCCAATACATGGCATTTACTCCATCAATTGTTGGGCGGTAACTAACTGTGGATTTCCCATCATAATTCAGAATCTTACCCCTTATCACAACCTTGGCTTCGGCAAGTGCAGTACTTAATACAATAAGCACTAAAATAAAGTATCTCATCTGCTTAGATTTTAATTCAACAAATGAAGATACATAAAAACAGCCTAATTCAAGAATAACCAAAGGAAGTCTTCACTTGCTTGAAAAATTTTTGTTTGAGCAGCCTTAATTTTTCCTCATCAGCATTTCTAAGCTGTTGTAGCTCAATTGCCTTGTTCGATTTTGTGCTTTGTATTATAGTTTCCATGATGCTAATCAAATCAAGAAGTTTGACAACTTGTGTCATTTGCCTAATTTGAGCCCTATGATTGCACAGGCCAAACTTTTACGTGTTTTACAGCTTATTACCCAGTTGAAACAAAGTCCGAAATCGATTAAGCATCTTTCAGATTTAATGGATTGCTCAGAACGCACCGCATACCGTTACATTGAATTATTGCAGGAAGTAGGCTTTGTGGTTGACCAGGATTTTCATAACCGCTATTTTATTCATACCTCAGAAGAAGAAGCCGAAGTGCAGTTCAGCATTGAAGAAGCCAGCCTGCTGCGCCAGTTAATTGAAGGCGGAGCCAACCGGCATCCGCTCAAAGACAGTCTGCTGAAAAAATTGAGTCTGCATTCGGCATTGGATAAAATTCCTGAACAGGTACTGAAACTGCATGTAGGTAAGTTGCTGAACATTTTGCAACAGGCCATGGAAAACAAAAAGCAGGTAGTGCTGAAAGATTATCACTCGGCCAACAGCCAGGAGGTGAAGGACAGGCTGGTTGAGCCTTTCCAGCTCAGCAAAGACTATCAGAGTGTAATTGCTTTTGATGTGGAAGATAAAACCTGCAAACATTTTAAACTGGAACGCTGTGCAGATGTGCTGGTATTGGAAAAAGATTTTGCTTTTACTGATGAACACAAAATTCAGCAAACAGATATGTTCGGCATGAGTGGTTCAAAGGAAGAATGGATTAGTCTGAAGCTTTCTTTAAAAGCATATGTATTATTGCGCGAAGAATTTCCGCGAGCTATCAGCTATGTAGAAAAAAGAGATGACCATTATTTTTTTCAGGGACCAGTTTATGATTTCAAAGGCATTGGTCGCTTTGTGTTAGGACTGATGGATGAGATAAATGTGATTGACAACGAAGCTTTCAAAAATTTTCTTGCTGACAAACTGAAAGAGCAGAAGCTTTTGACCTGATATCCAAATTCATCAAGACTTCTTTGAGTCTTAGTGGCAAGAATAATCAAGCCATAAAGACACTAAGACACGAAGTGTTTTGAATCAGCTTTAACCAAATTATTCAATAAAAAACCCCTAATCGAATCTGTTACCATTTGCGCTTCCTCCTCTTGCGGAAAATGTCCACAACTTTCTAATCTTACAACTTCAGCCTGAAGAAAGCCCTCAATAAATCTACTGAGATACTTTTCTGTAGCAAACTTATCCTTCATGCCCCAAACCAGTAGCATGGCTTTGTCGGCAAGCAAATCTCTTTTACTCCACAGTTTCTCAAATCAATCCTGGTCGTTCAGTAAAGATTTGGCAAAAGCCAGTGTTCCATAGCGCTCATTTTTATTGGCAAAAGCCGCAGTGTATTGCTTTAACAAATGCTTTGGCAATTTATTGTCACCAAAAGATGAGGGCAATAAAAAACGTGGAGAGAAATTCAGGTATCTGTATAAAAAAGGCAGCAATGGACTCTTGAGTATTTTACTGAATCGGATAAACTCCGGGTCTTTGGCGCTGCTGCCAATCCATGAATTCATCACCACGATACGCTGAAATTTTTCCGGATATTTCATGGCCACATACAAAGCAATGGGTCCGCCAAAATCATGTACTACCAAAGTAATACTATCCAAATCAAGGTGTTTGATAAACTTCTCCAGCGTTAGACTGTGATTCTGGGTACTGTAATCGTAGGTGGCTGGCTTGTCTGATAAGCCAAAACCGATATGGTCGATGGCAATGCAACGGTAGTGTTTGGATAATACTTTAATTTGATTTCTGAAATCAAAACTCCAGGAAGGGGTGCCGTGTACAAACAAAATTACCTCTCCTGCTCCTTCGTCTATAAAATGAAGTTGCTGACCATTGATTTCAAAATACCTGGCTGCAAAAGGATACTCCGCTTTATCCAGCCACGAAAACTTATCATTCATTTTTTTGCTTTTTGTTTACACAAATCAGCAACAAACAAATTTTTCAAATCTTGGTCTGCACCAAGAACTTAAATCTTTACTGAGTTATACAGTTTACTGAAGTTAGTGGGGTCTATACCCAGGTATGAAGCAATGTATTTATGCGGAACCAGTTGCAAAAGCTGCGGGCTCCTTTGCGTAAAGGCTTTGAACCGCTCTTCCATGCTTAAAGCGTGCAACTCAATGTGCCGCGCAATTACTCCTGTCAACACAGCCTCTGTCATTTTTCTGAATAGCCGCTCTATTTGTTGCGATTGCTCAAATATGCTGTTCAGTTGTGCATAACTTAATGCATAGGCCTGTGTATCTGAAATGCAAGTGAGAAAATACCTGGCTGGTTGTTGCAGCATAAAAGATTCCGGAATACCACAAATGTTGGGCGGATAAGTAAAAGCCACTACATGCAGTTTATTGCCTTTCTCGTAATAAGACATCTGCACCCCTGCATTAATAAAATAAATTTCCTTTTGCACTTCGCCTTCGTTCACCATCATCTCTCCTTTGCGGAAAGATTTCTCTTTAAAATGTCCAACAAGAAAATCATAATCCTTTGTTGAGATTTTATGAAAGCTTTGCAGGAAATTAAGGAGAGACATTTTCATTCCTGATTTTGAAATCCTAAGCTACTGAAAAATCGGGAGTAATAATTTTATAAAATATGGTAAGCTCGATACTTTGAAAATTCCTTTTTTAACATTAATGTACAATTCCCATGCAATTGCTGGGTTTGTTTTTTGGAATTTGTCTTTTGATATTTAAGACAATATGGCTTCCATCAGTTTTAACACACGCATTCAAAAATTTGGCAAGAAGGGCGAGAAAAGCGGCTGGACTTACATTGAAATCAGTAAATCGCAGGCAGAGAAATTGAATCCGGGTATAAAGGTTTCATTTCGGGTAAAAGGTCAGCTTGATAGCTTCAAAATCGAAAAACAGACTTTGGTGCCTATGGGAGATGGGGGCTTTATTTTACCCATCAATGCAAGTCTGCGCAAAGGTACCGGCAAAAAAGAAGGCGATATATTGAAAGTAAGCTTACAATTAGATAAACGTGAACTTGAACTCTCTTCAGATTTTATGGAATGCCTCGCAGAAGAACCTGCTGCACTTAATCACTTTAAATCGCTTACCAAAGGTCATCAGCATTATTTCAGTAAATGGATAGAAAGCGCCAAGACTACACCCACAAAAACCAAACGCATTGTGATGGCGCTTACCGCACTCAGCAAGGGAAAAGGATTTCCGGAAATGTTGCGGGAAAATAAAGGGAGGTAATCTAGGCACTTGGTTCTGGTTTATTAAAACCAGAACCAAGTACCTAGTACCCAGCTATCACAATCTCTCTACTGTTGCAAAATCAGTTTGCGCAAAAGGTTGCCTGCTTAAACGATTACCCGTTGCCTGATATAAAGCATTCGCCACTGCCGCACCAATAGGTGGTAAGCCGGGCTCACCTAATCCGGTTGGCTCTATGCCGTTATCCACAAAGAAGGTTTCAATTTCCAAAGGTGCTTCGCTATAACGAATCAGTTTATAATTATGGAAATTGTTTTGCTCTGGCTTTCCCTCTTTGAATGTCATGGCGCTGTACATGGCATGTCCTATACCATCTACAATACCTCCTTCAATCTGGTTGCGCGCAGCATCAGGATTAACCACAATCCCGCAATCTACCGCGCACCAAACTTTTTGTATCAGGGGTTTGCCATCCTGCATAGTTATATCTACCACCTGGGCTACATAAGAATTATGACAATAGTAAGCAGACACACCGCGGTACACACCTTCTTTCTTCTCTTCCCATCTTGATTTTTCTTTTACCAGTTTCAGCACACCGGCATATCGTTTAGGGTCATAATCATTGCGCTCACCTACCGGATTGTTGATAGCTCTTTCAAATAATTCCAATCTGAAATCCAGCGGGTCTTTGCCCATAGCTTCTGCTAGTTCATCTAAAAAGCATTGCTCGGCAATGGCAATGAAATTTGAACGGGGCGCACGCCAGGCACCTGTTGTAATATTTGAATCAAGTGAATGGTTCTCTGACTGATAATTTTCTACCGCTCCCGCAGGGAAGCGATTATCAAACACAGGACTGCCATGTACACCTGCTCCGCGGATTTTGCTGCCCAACAAATTATTGTTTTTATCCAAAGCAGCCTGGTACTTCACTTTGTAAGCCGGGCGATAAGTCCCCTGGGTCAT
>DAOLDI010000142.1:0-5922 GCA_035327445.1 Cyclobacteriaceae bacterium
TTTCAAACAGCGGTACAAATTGCTACCGATAGTTTCGATAAGCTGGTCACCACAGCAGAAAGTCATCATCGTTGTATGATCATGGAAGTAATGGGCCGCGATGCCGGCTGGATTGCCCTGCACACAGCCATTGCGGGTGGCGCAGAGATATGTCTGATTCCGGAGATTCCTTACGACATCAACAAATTGGTGAAGCGTATTGAATCAAGATATAAAGGAGGAAAAGGTTTTGTAAACATAGTAATTGCAGAAGGTGCCAAAGCCAAAAAAGGCAGCATTACCGCCAGAGCCGGAGAAGTTGGCTCTCAGCATCTGCGCCTGGGTGGTGTGGCCTTCGAATTATCTAAACAATTAAAAGATGCCGGCTGCAAAGCAGAAATAAGAGAAACTGTACTGGGGCATGTGCAGCGTGGTGGTACGCCTACTGCATTCGATCGTGTGCTGGCCAGCTTGTTTGGGGTTAAAGCTTTTGAAATGATTCTGAAAAAGAAATTTGGTTATATGGTAGCTTTCAGAAATAACGACTTTATTGAAGTTGCCTTGCAAGAAGCTACCAGCGAATACAATTATGTAAACAAAAATTCATTCCTTGTAAAAGCAGCTAAGGGCTTAGGCATTAGCTTTGGAGATTAACCTGAACCTGCATGTCTGAACAAAGCCTGCGGCACAAAGCCAAACTTAAGTACAAAACTTTCATCTTCAATCTCTGCGCCAATCGCAACCCTGTGTATATCGCTTTCTATAAGTATTTATATAAACCGAAGAAGGGTACATTGGCTTACATGCTGGATAAATATTCGCGCAACACAGCTAACTTAACTGTAATTCAAATTGGCGCTAATGATGGCTTTAACCATGACCCGATTGTAAAGTTTATCAAGCGAGATAACTGGAATGGCGTGCTGCTTGAACCTCAACCCTATGTGTTTGATACTTACCTGAAGAAACTTCATCAAAAATCAGATCAAATACACACCCTCAATGCAGCGCTTAACTATGAAGATGGCATACGCAGCATGTATAATATTGCTTTCAGCAAATCGCGCTGGGCAACAGGGCTCAGCAGTTTTGATAAAGCGGTTTTGTATGATGCCATAGATTCTGGTCATGTGGCTTTAAGAGCAAAGAAAGAAGGTATTTTATTACCCGAAAAAAGGGAAGATTATATTGAAGAAGTTCAGATAGCATGTATCAGTCCGGCAACTTTATTAAAACAATACAAGATTGAGAAGATAGACTTATTGCAAATTGATGCCGAAGGTTTCGATTATGAAATCATCAAAATGATGAACATAGCAGAGAGCAAACCCGGCATGATAGTATTTGAAGACTCGCACCTGAATGCAGAACAATTAGCGGAATGCCACAACCTGCTCATCGCAAACGATTACGAAATCAGAAAAACAAGTGGAAATGCCGTAGCCATAAAAAAAGCTTTATTGCCAAAGATTGATGCCTAATTTTACCATTAAATTTTTCTTATGAAGACCATACATGATTTCAACTTTAAGAACAAACGCGCACTTATACGTGTAGACTTTAACGTACCCTTAGATAAAAATACATTTGAAGTTACAGATGACAACCGCATACGTGCAACAGTGCCCACCATCAAAAAAATTCTGGCCGATGGCGGCAGCTGCGTGCTGATGTCGCACCTGGGCAGACCTAAAGGCGGACCGGAAGAAAAATATTCATTGAAGCATACACTCAAAACAGCCTCTGCCCTTTTAGGTCTTGAAGTAAAGTTTGCTGCTGATTGTATTGCCACACAAGCCTTCGCGCAATCAGCTGCACTGCAAGCCGGTGAAGTTTTGCTTTTAGAAAATCTGCGCTTTTATCCGGAAGAAGAAAAAGGCGATGAATTGTTCGCGCAAAAACTGGCGCAGCATGGCGACATTTATGTAAACGATGCCTTTGGTACTGCACACCGCGCGCATGCTTCTACTACCATTGTAGCCAAATATAAAAATGAAAAATGCGCAGGCCTGGTAATGGCAGCTGAACTTGACAATGCCAAAAAAGTAATGGAGCAGTCGGCCAAACCATTTACCGCTATTATGGGTGGCGCCAAAATTTCTGATAAGATCTTAATCATTGAACAATTGCTGAATAAGGTAGATCACCTCATCATTGGCGGTGGCATGGCTTATACTTTCTTTAAAGCCATGGGTGGCAACATCGGTAATTCATTGGTTGAAGCTGATAAACTTGAGCTGGCCAAAACACTCATCAGTACAGCCAAGGCCAAAGGTGTTGAACTGCATTTACCCATAGACTCTGTTATTGCAGATAAGTTTGATGCACAAGCCAATACTGATATTGCCCTGAACACGGCCATTGCAAATGGCTGGATGGGCCTGGACATTGGTCCGCAGGCCAGTGCTGTATTTGCAGCAGTGATTAAAAAATCCAAAACCATTTTGTGGAACGGCCCCATGGGTGTGTTTGAAATGGAAAAATTTGCTGCGGGCACAAGAGCAGTTGCCGATGCAGTAGTTGAAGCTACAGAGCAAGGTGCATTCTCTTTAATTGGTGGTGGAGATTCTGCCGCAGCCGTTAACCTTTTTGGTTATGCCGATAAAGTAAGTTACGTAAGTACAGGTGGTGGTGCATTGCTGGAATACTTTGAAGGCAAGGTATTGCCCGGAGTTGCCGCCTTGGAATAAAAATTGTTTTCATCACAAAATTAAAATCCCGCTCCCAAGGCGGGATTTTGCATTTTATAAATGCATGCTGATTTAAACTTTGTGGCAATGAAGAATTGATAGTATATTCAATTTACGATACAAAATCAATGTACTAATAAAGATTAGACAATGAGCAACAAACTCACATTAAAGAAAGCTGATAAATTTTTCCTAAAAGACCATGAAGACTTTGATGAACAGTGGTTGAGAAAAGTAATTGAGGACGACCCTTCAATTATTGGGCTTGGAGACCTTGAGTTAAAAGAAGCCGAAAGGATACAGCCAAAAGCCGGGCGACTTGACTTACTACTTTATGATCGAGAAAATGAAAAACGGTACGAGGTAGAATTAATGTTGGGCAAAATAGACGAAAGCCACATAATAAGAGCAATTGAGTATTGGGATAATGAAAGGAAGAGACTACCAAATTATGAACATTGTGCCGTTATTATTGCAGAAGATATTACAACAAGATTTTTAAACATTATTGGTCTATTTAATAGTTCAATCCCAATAATTGCGATTCAATTAAATGCACTTCAGATAAACGATCATGTTGTATTGAATTTTGTAAAAGTACTTGACGAGGTGACTGTTGGAGAAGAAGAAGATGAGGTGACTGTAAAAAAAGACCGAAACTATTGGGACAATAAAGTAAATAAGGAGAGTATTAAAGCAATTGACGAATGTGAGGAGATTTTAAAAGAGATTGATTCAGAATTAACGCTTGGATATACACAAAACTACATTGGACTCATTAAACGAAATAGGCCAATGAATTTTGTTATTTTTCTACCAAAGCAAAAATTTGTAAGAGTAGAGATCAGGATTAGTAACAAAGAAAAATGGAGTCAAAGACTGGAGGAAAGTGATTTTGAAATTATTCCAATCAAAACAACCGCACGGAGAATAAAATTCAGACTTGGAAAAAATGATGTATTAAAGAATCGTAGCCTATTAAAAGAATTATTTCAGGAGGCTTACAACGAAAGGACTAGTTAAATTACTAACAGGCGCAAGCTTCTGCTTGTGCCTTTTGATAAAAAATAATCGTCACTCGGCTGGAGCCGAGCGACTGAGAGAATAGACAACTAATTATAAAGTATGAGAAAAATAATTTTCTATTTGGTATTAATTTCATCTATTACGACATCGACACCAGTAAGTGGACAAAGGATATTAACTGGTAGAATTGTTGACAAAGAGACAGGTAAGCCTATCAAAGAAGCTCAAATATTTCAACTAGATACTAATGTCAAAACAGTAAGTAATGAATTTGGCTTCTTTCAACTTCAAGTTGACAGCACATCAAATATCAAAATCGAGGCAACTTACTACCGCCCAATTCAAATTCAAATAACAAGCCTAAACAACTTTGAAGTTGAACTCGATAAGATTGAATCGATTACTATACCCACTGAGGAAATATATTATATAATTGAAGAACCTGCAACGTTTCCAGGAGGTATGCATAAATTCTATTCTTATATAAATAAAAATATGAAAGTCCCACTGGCAGTGAGAAATGGGAAAGTAAGTGGAAAAGTGCTTATTGAGTTCGTTATAGATTCATTAGGACAAATTCCACATGATGAAATCATAATAAGGGAAGGGCTATGTAAGCCCTGTGACGAAGAAGCAATTAGACTTATTAAGGGCTCACCAAAATGGAATCCTGGTATGCAAAAAGGTAAACCTGTGAGACAAAGAATGGTTATGCCAATATTATTTATGTGAGAATAAGGTGTGACAAGAAAACCATAACAGGCCCCAACAGGCGCAAGCGTCCCCAAGCTGGCGCAAGCGTCCGCTTGTGCCTCTAGTTTAAATAATTGTCACTAGGCTGGAGCCGAGCGAAGAGAGAGAACTTTTATCTGCTAAGGAGCGTATCTAAAAATATGCAGAAGCTAACTTTGCTTTCAACAAAATGAAAATGAGGCGCATATTACTCACTTGTACCTTAGCATTAATCCTTTTACTTGCTGCTTGCAGCAAGGAAGAAATTACCTGCGACAGGGATACAGCCTTTTGCACTTTAATCAATCAGGAGAATTACACAGAAACCCACAGCATCACCAATGCATTTCTAACTGAGATGGATCAGGACCTTACTCATGAGGAACAATTAGACCTGCTGGTTGAATGGCTGCAATGCAAAACTTGTGTTAGTGCTGCAGAATTATCTTGTAATTCATGTCTTTGGTCATTACCTCCAATAAGCATAATAAAAGTTAAGCTGAAGGTGAAGGGTCAATTAGTTGAAAAGAGACTCCATATCTCCATGAGTGAACCTTTATGGGCCTCCTCTCTCAGGGACTAGAAACTCATCTTTAGTTAAAAAAAAAGGCGCAAGCGTCCGCTTGTGCCTTAGTTAAAAAATATTCGTCACTCGGCAGGAGCCGGGCGAAGAGTGGCAACAAAACAATTTTAATGCTTTACCCGCCAGCGCTAAAACCCTATATTTAAGCTATAATTACCCGGGCCATGAAATACCTGTTTATTGCAGCTCTTATTTCTTTGATACCGCTTCAAATAGCTTTTGCGCAAGGATGCAGCGATGCCGGCTTTTGTACCATGGGCGCCATGCGGCCCGACCAACCTTATAATAAAAAGATTAACCTGAAGCTGCGCTCCATGGAGCTGAGTTATTATGAAGGCAACACACCCGTCTCTCCTACTATTCGTGTAGTTACTGCCGATTTTAATTTTGGCATCACAGATAAAATGGCTTTCCAAATAAAAGTACCATACCACATGGTGAAGGGTAGCTTTGCACAAACCAGCGGCATGGGTGATCTATCGCTTTGTCTCACCCGCAATATTTTCAATTCAGAAAAGTTTGACATCAACTTTTCACTGGGCAGCAAAATTCCAAGCAATAACTCAGATTTAGAACAAGACGGTAAGCCACTGCCCATGTATTACCAAACCAGTTTAGGAACTTATGATTTTATTTCGGGCATCTCGCTCATCAACCGCAAATGGTTATTCGCAACTGGTATACAACATCCTTTTAACAGAAATAATAATCAATTCACCTGGGACACCTGGCCCAATTATCACGACCAGAATTATGTGAGAAGAAACAGTGAGGCGCTTGAGTTAAAGCGAGGAACAGATATTATGCTGCGGGTAGAGCGTAACTTTAGGTTATCGAAAGTAAATTTTACTACGGGTCTCTTACCCATTTACCGCATCACACACGATGAGATTACAGATAAAGACACTGGCG
>DAOLDI010000143.1:0-5911 GCA_035327445.1 Cyclobacteriaceae bacterium
GCAGTTTTTATTTAGTGTACTCAACCTTCCTTTTCTGCCAACCTATAACGATACGCAGTTCAAGTATAAGCATAGGCTGAATGAGAAAAGTCAATTAACCATTTTGGGCATTGGCGCTTATGACGATTTTGTACTCAACCTCAATGCACCTGATAAAATTAGCGATGAGGCAAGCAGGGAAGAAGCACAATACATTCTGAATTTTTTGCCGGTATCCAAACAATGGAATTATACGCTTGGCGCCAAGTATGAATATTTCAGAAAGAATGGTACTACGGCTGTCATCTTAAGTAATAACCAATTAAACAATACGGCCACAAAGTATAGAGACAATGATGATTCGGATGAGCAGAATTTAATTCAGGATTATCGCTCTCGTGAATCAGAAGTCAGGCTGCGCATAGAAGATTTCAGTATTGTTAATAAATGGAGGTTGAGTTACGGAGCCATTTATACACACTCCAGATACAACACCAGCGATTTTAATCTCATTGTAAGTCCGCAAGGTCCGCTTACCCGAAACTTCAGTTCATTACTGGACATCAATCAATACGGTGCATTTGTGCAGGCCAGCACGAACGTAATTAACGATAAAGGGATTCTTTCTTTTGGCATCAGAACGGATATTAACGATTACAGCGATGCAATGCGTAATCCGCTGGAACAATTATCGCCACGCATTTCATTTTCTTATGCACTAACAGAAGCATTAAGCCTGAATGCCAATGCAGGAATTTATTATCAACTGCCACCTTTTACTGTTCTGGGTTATCGCAATTCATTAACTGAAGAACTAGAGAATAAAACGAATGGTATTCGGTACATCCGTTCCGACCATTTGGTTGCAGGATTGGAATACAGGCTTCCTTTCAATGCCCGGGTAACTGTTGAGGGTTTTTATAAAAAATATACTGACTATCCCTTCTTACTTGAAGACTCTGTTGCGCTCGCAAATCTTGGGGCAGATTTTGGTGTTATCGGCAATGCGCCAGCCTCGCCCGATGCGGAAGGAAGAAGTTATGGTTTGGAATTTTTGTATCAGCAAAAATTGTATAAAGGTTTCTACGCCCTGCTTGCCTATACTTTGGTGCGAAGTGAATTCTCAGACAGAGATGGAAATTTTATTCCATCATCATGGGATAACCGTAACCTGGTAAGTTTCACAGGGGGAAAACAATTGAAGAAAAACTGGGAGATTGCTGCCCGCTGGTTGTACTCTGGTGGCAATCCTTTTACACCCTTTAATATTCAGGAAACAGTTCGTGCCAGCAATTGGGATGTAAGAGGTTTCGGTATTCCTGATTTCAGTTTGCTTAATACACAACGTACCAGCGCGTATCATCAATTAGATATTCGTGTTGATAAAAAATATTTTTTCCCCAAATGGAGTCTTAACTTTTTCTTAGACATACAGAACGTATACAACTTTGCAGTGCGTTTGCAAGACAATATAGATGTACTGCGCGATGCGCAAGGCCAGGCTATTCCAGACCCGAACAATCCTGACTTTTACATTCCCAGAACCATTCAAAGTACCAGCGGCATTATACTGCCCACGATAGGATTAATAATAGAGTTATAAGTTCTGTACTGTCCCCCTCTAAGAGGGGGTAGGGGGAGGTTAACAGTGTATTTTAATTATTTACTTTCACTTACATAATCCTGCAGGTAAGCGAACTGAGCTGTTAGCTTACCATTTTGTGCTATGGTAGCATTTTGCATGATGTTTTCTGTATCACCTTGTATGATGTGAGGCATTACTTTATCAATCAAATCTCTGCCAAAATCAGTTGAAGCACTGCGCGGCAATTCACATGGCAAATTATCAATGGCCATAACGGTAATATTTTCCGGACTACTCAGTGCATCCTCAATTTGTTCGCTAATAGGATTGTAATCATAAATCGGGTTATCAATAGAACTTGGCTTCAGTGTAGTAGGAATAGAACCTTCAATATCGCAGGTGATGTCAGCAATTACCTTTATGCGGAATTTTGGATTTCTGATATCTGCTTTTGTAAATAGAACAGGTGCTTTCGGATCCCAGTATGCGCCTCCAATAAAGACATCGGCCGCATGTGCGAACTTTAGAAAATCGCTGGTATATCTTTCCGGGTTTTGATGAAACTCATTTCTATCGAATGCTTTTCCTTCTTTGTGCTGATGATAATCTTTACTGCTTAATTGCGTAAATACAGGGTAGTCAAAATCTTTTGTAAGAAAATCTTCGGCACTCACTTGTTTGATGTTACAGCCAAGTAAAACTTCTTTTGAGCCATTGCCAACGCGACCACTCCCTGTAAGTACTATCTTCACTTTACCGAGTTTTACTTTTGCATACTCAGTTTGCATGTCTTCCAAATCAAAGCAATCTTTTGCCCTGCGAATGGTGTAAGTTCCATAACGTTTTCCGTAAGTCCATAAGGCATTATATGCTCCAACAATGCCCGCATATCTGCCAAAAGCCACCAATCGATTGCCCTGCTTATCTTTTAACACTTCGTAGTCGATAAGCCGGATGTTTTGTTTTAGTATCTCCTGCAAAAGTTTGCGGTTATAGGGTTGCTTCTTCATGGTATGAGAGAAAAAGCAATAAGTTTTATTGGGAATCAATTGATTAATGGGCACTTCTTTAATGCCAAAGAGCCAGTCGCATTGCTGTATGTTATTGCTTACTTCAATGCCTTCTGCCTGGTATTCATCATCTTTAAAGCCACGTATATCGCTGGGTTCACAAATTACCTTTACATCCTGATATGAGTCTTGAATCTCTTTTGCTTGCCTGGGTGTAAAGGCTACTCGTTTATCAATGGGTACTTTGCCTTCTTTGATGATGCCGATTTTCATAAGTTTGAAATAACCCTAAACGACAAAATTAAAAGAAAGACAAGAGCTTTTGGCCTGAAATCGAAATTTTACTTTTTGTTTGAGTTTCCGGTAATTGCAAGAATAGGACACCTTATTTAATAATCGTAATTTGAAACATGAACGCTTACCTGATATTAATTCTGGCCTGGATAATTTATTTTTTTATTCACAGCGCTTTGGCTACGGAAAAGGTAAAAAATATTGTTTCAGAGAAATTGCCTTCATTAAATAGATTCTATCGCCTTTTTTACTCTTTAATTTCAACTGTGGGTTTGATGTATTTGCTCTTGTTAAATGGTGCAATCAAAGAAGAGCCGTTCTTTGTTTCAGAAGGTGTAATCAGGTATTTGAGTTTGGGGTTCACTGCTTTTGGGGTTATTATCATCAGCCAGGCCTTTAAGCAATATCGTTTTAGTTCATTCGTAGGTTTGGCAGCAGAAGATTCAAAAGATTTCAAGAGAAGCGGCATTCTTGCCAAAGTGCGTCACCCTATTTACAGCGGACTGATTTTGATTGTGATTGGATTCTTTTTGTTTATTCCCAACCTGCCCACACTAATTTCTTGTTTATGTATTCTGGCTTATTTACCGATTGGTATTTACCTGGAAGAGCAAAAATTAATTAAGTTAATTGGGCAAAAATACATTGCATATAAAAAAGAGGTGCCTGCAATTATGCCTAAACTCTGGTAGTTTATTTTTTGCCTTTGCTTTTTTTCTTCACCGCCTTTGGTGCTTTTGACTCTTTACCTTTTTTAAGGTCATCGTAATCTTCGCGTTCCTGCAATTTTTTGTCTTCAACATTTTGGTTGAGGAAAGCATTAATTTTTTCGATGTCAAGATTTGACTTTATCTCACCAAACTGGTCGATGGAAATTTCAAAACCTTGCAGGTCTTTATGCACTTTAGGTTTGGCTTCCTTTTTATCTTTTTTCTTCGTCATAATCAGCCAGTTTTTATTTTCAGCTTTTGTAAAGCAGTTTCGATTCTTGAAGATACTTCATCTTTACCTAAAATCTCCATGATGAGCATTAAATCTGGTCCGCCACCCTGCCCGGTAATGACTAAACGAACAGCCTGCATTACTTTACCCATGCCAATGCCTAATTCCTGCAAAACCTTTTCAAGCGTTTGTTTGGCGATGACTGCATCAAACTCAGCCAGTTTTTTTAATGCTTGTTGATAAGCGCTTAGTACTTTCACAGCTTCTTCATTCCATTTCTTGTTTACAACCTGCTCATCATAGTGTTCTGGTGCAGCAAAAAAGAATTGTCCCTGTTCCCAAAGTTCATGCGCAAAAGTGATGCGCTCTTTCATGATAGCTGCAATCTTGAGTGCTTTGTCGTTTTCGCATGAGATGTTATGTAACTGCAATGTTGCAAGCAGCATCTCAGCAATTTCATTATCAGATTTTTTGTGCAGGTATTGTTGATTAAACCATTTGGCTTTTTGAATATCAAACTTAGCTCCTGATTTACCGATGCGTTCAATTGAAAAGGCATGGATTAATTCCTGCATGGAAAATATTTCCTGCTCGGTGCCGGGGTTCCATCCCAATAAAGCAAGAAAGTTTACCAAAGCTTCAGGTAAATAGCCGGTTTCTCTGAAGCCTGTTGCTTTTTCTCCTGTATTTAGGTCTGTCCAGTCCAAGGGAAAAATCGGAAAGCCCATTTGGTCGGCTGCGCGTTTGCTCAGTTTACCGTTGCCATCTGGCTTAAGCAACAAAGGCAGGTGTGCAAACTTAGGCATCAATTCTTTCCATCCCAGGTATTGATACAAGAGTACATGCAAAGGCGCTGAGGGCAACCACTCTTCTCCGCGGATTACGTGAGATATTTTCATCAGGTAATCATCTACCACATTAGCCAGGTGATAAGTAGGCATACCATCAGATTTCATCAAAACCTTATCATCAATCTGTGATGAACTTACTTTTACTTCTCCGCGAATGAGGTCTGTTAAGTGCACCTCTTCATTTTCAGGCACCTTAAGACGAATTACATAAGCAGTACCTGAATCTAACAAAGCTTGTACTTCAACAGCAGATAGACTTAGTGAGTTACGCATTTGCTGGCGCGTGGCACTGTTGTATTGAAACTGCTCATTGCCTGATGCCTTGAATTTTTCGCGGGCAGCTTCCAATTCTTCTTCCGTATCAAAAGCATAATAGGCATGGCCGCTTGCTATCAATTGTGCCGCATATTGTGCATACATTTCTTTTCTTTCAGATTGACGGTATGGGGCGTATGGACCGCTCTGTGCAGGACCCTCATCTATTTCGATTCCCACCCAACTAAGCGCCTCTTGAATATAGGCTTCTGCACCAGGCACAAAGCGATTTTGGTCGGTATCTTCTATCCTCAAAATCATTTTACCACCCTGCTGCCGGGCCAATAAATAATTGTATAAGGCCGTGCGCACACCACCTATGTGCAGGGCTCCTGTGGGGCTGGGGGCAAACCGAACTCTTACTTCTCGCATACTCAAAAATTTCGAAGCAAAGGTAAATATTTCAAGGGCTGCGGGCAGGTAATCATACAGAAAAGTCTGAAACTTTATTGTTGAAGTTTCATTGTACAGAGTACCTTTGCTCACTTAAAATTACAGTACATGGCCGAGGAAAAGAGTTTGAATTTTATTGAAGAAATTATTGAAGCTGATTTAGCAAGCGGCAAGCATCAAAGCATCATTACCCGCTTCCCGCCAGAACCTAACGGATACCTGCACATTGGTCATGCGAAAAGTATTTGCCTCAACTTTGGCCTTTCTTTAAAATATGGAGGCTATACCAACCTGCGTTTTGATGATACCAATCCGGTAACTGAAGACACCGAATATGTAGACAGCATCAAAGAAGATATTAAATGGCTGGGCTTTGAATGGAAGCAGGAATTGTATGCCTCAGATTATTTCGAACAGCTGTACGACTTTGCTGTAAAGCTGATTAAAAAAGGACTCGCTTATGTAGATGACAGCAGCAGCGAAGAGATTGCTGCAGGTAAAGGCACACCAACATCGCCCGGCACTAACAGCCCATACAGAGG